>NZ_DFTU01000096.1:19891-26339 GCF_002379485.1 Methylophaga sp. UBA4204
CGCCAGCCAATACCCGGAAATTTCCTCTATCCAGGGATACAACTCAACACACAGCCCCCGGCACTTATTACCCAAAAAGGGGTCTTTAGTCCTAAACGCCAACTGACAATATCTAACTCCAAAGAGGCTTCAATCAATGCTGAAACCAAAGACCTGTTTTCAGCGACATTGGACTATGAACGTTTCACCTATATTGTCAAAGCCGGTTCATAAACCCTGTCAAATGACTTATCATCTTGGCAATACACCCATCTAAAGTACAGGATAAAAGCATGCGCACCTTTATCAAAGTGATTATTGCAATAATCATCATCGCTATTGCTGCTCTCGCAGCACTTCCCTTCATTATCGATCCAAATGACTATAAAGATGAGATTGCAGCGCAGGTTGAAAAAACCACAGGGCGTAAATTGACTTTGCAAGGTGATATCGAGCTATCGGTGTTTCCCTGGATAGCTTTAGAACTCGGACCATTATCACTTAGCAATGCCAGTGGCTTTAAAGCCGAATCTTTTGCCAGCGTCGAAGCTGCCGAAATTCGCATTAAACTGATGCCTCTGCTGAAAAAACAGCTGGAAATGGACACCATTGTGCTCGACGGTCTGTTGCTGAATCTGGAGACCAATAAAGAAGGTGTGACCAACTGGGATGATCTGACAAAAACCAGTGATGAAGTAGAACAACCCCCTTCAGCTGAATCTGACAGCGTTTCGGACGAGCCATCCAGTGGATTATCTGCAGTAAAAATTGCCGGCATTAAACTAACCAATGCCAATGTATTGTGGTCTGATGCCAGCAAAGATGAAAACTTCCAGTTACGTAATCTTAATCTGGAGACCGATCCTCTGGCTCCCGGCGATCCCACTTCACTTACAACGTCGTTTGATTTGATCAGCAGTAAGCCTGAAGTCAAAGCACATATCGAACTTGAGAGTAAGGTAATCGTCGATCTTGAAAAGCAGATCTACGCACTGGAGTCACTGAAGCTCAATACCGTTGCCAATAGTTCTGCAATGCCATTGCAACAGGCTAATCTGGACCTTCAAGCTGACATTCATGCCAACATGGCGAGTGAATTGGTGACAATCCAAAATTTAGCAATTAATTTACAAGCTACCGGATCTGAACAAAATATCGACGCCAATATAGAGGGTTTAATCGAAGCCAATCTGGCATCGCAACAACACAGCATTACAAATCTTGTTATCAGCGCGGATATTGAAGATAAAAATCTACCCGGTGGCAAAAGCAAACTGGATGTCACAAGCAACCTCATAGCTAATCTCGCAGATGAAACATTGCAGGTTAATGATCTTGCCATCAAATTTGCAGATCTGACGATGAATGGACGAATACTGGCGGAGAAAATCCTGTCTGATGATCTGGCATATAATGGCAATATCCAGGTGAAACCTTTCAACCTGCGTAAATTAGCCGAAGATTTAAAAATTGAACTGCCTGAAATGGCCGATAATAGTACATTGGAACTGGTTCAGCTGAGTAGTGAAATCAGTGGCAGCAAACAATCGCTTAATACCAAAGATTTACAATTGACCCTGGATCAAAGTCAATTAACCGGTCAATTTGGTATCAACAATTTCGAAAAACCCGCTTACACATTTAATCTGATGCTGGATCAAATTGATGCTGATCGCTATTTACCACCAGCGAAAGAAGAAGTTGAGGATAAAACGGCTAAAGAAGTTTCTACACCTGCTTCATCTGCAGCCGGCGGCTCCAGTGAATTACCATTGGAAACACTGCGGGACATCAACGCCAAAGGCAGTTTGAAAATTGGCAAACTCAAAGTCAGTGGCATTAACAGTGAAAACATTGTCATTACTATTGATGCAAAAGATGGTCTGATCAAACTGAGTCCCCTGGCTGCAGAGTTATATCAGGGAAAGTATCAAGGTAATGTCAATCTTGATGCCCGTGGTGACAATTTGAAGCTTGCAGTAGATGAAAACCTGCAAGGGGTTCAGGCCGGTCCCCTATTAAAAGATCTGACCGGTAATGATCGTATTGCCGGCACAGCAAATGCCAATGTAAAGCTCAATGGCAGTGGTAAAGATATTGATGCCATCAAACAAAGTCTGAACGGTAATGGTGCATTTTCTTTTACGGATGGCGCATTAAAAGGCATTAATATTGCCGAAGCCATTCGCCAGGCTAAGGCTGTTCTGTCCGGACAAAAAGCTGCAGAGACTAACGAACCGGTGCAAACTGATTTCAGCAGCCTGAAAGGCACATTCACCGCCAATGAAGGCATCGTAAATAATCAGGACCTTGAGTTAATGTCTCCATTATTGCGAGTCACCGGTGCGGGTGATATTGATCTCCCCAGAGAAGTCATTGATTATGCTGTTCGCGTTTCAATCGTCGGTTCAGCTGAAGGCCAGGGAGGCAAAACTCTTGAAGATCTGAAAGGGATTACCATTCCGGTAAAAATTACCGGCAGTTTTGATAATCCAAGACCCAAAGTGGATTTGGCCTCTGTCTTAAAAGAACAGGCCACTGGTGAAATTAAAGCCAAAGCTGAAGAAAAACTAAAAGAAAAACTGGGTGATGAGCTTGGTGGATTACTGGGTAAGAAACTGGGTGGCGATTCAAAATCTTCAACTTCTGATGAAACTACTGAAGAGCCTGCTACCGATGAGCAAACATCCGATGAGGCAGACTCTGCAGATGAACCCTCAGAAGAGGACTTGTTGAAGGAAAAACTGAAAAGTTTATTCTAGGCCGTGTTCACAAAGGAACATGGCCTGATTCTATTTTGACTAACAGCTTCAGTGAACGTTTATTAGCCTGGTATGACCATCACGGTCGTAAGGATTTGCCATGGCAGCAAAAACCATCGGCTTATCATGTATGGCTTTCTGAAGTGATGCTTCAGCAAACTCAGGTTGCTACCGTTATTCCGTATTACCAGCGTTTTATTGATCGTTTCCCGGACATTAACGCTCTGGCAGATGCCCATATAGATGATGTCCTCGGCTTATGGTCAGGGCTTGGATATTATGCCCGTGGACGAAATCTGCATAAGGCAGCTGTTCAGATGCAACAGCATCATGACGCAAAGGTGCCAGAGGATTTTCAGGCGCTTTTGGATTTGCCAGGAATTGGTCGTTCTACTGCCGGAGCCATTATGGCGCTGGCCTTTCATCAGCGCTATCCGATTCTGGATGGCAACGTAAAACGCGTTTTGGCGCGATATGATGCCATTAATGTCTGGCCAGGTGAGAAACACGTAGAAGCTGCAATGTGGCAGCGAGCCGAGACATTATTGCCCGAACATCGCATTGCTAATTATATTCAGGCACAAATGGACCTGGGAGCCACCTTGTGCACCCGCAGTCGCCCAGCCTGCCAGCAATGCCCTCTTCAAACTGATTGCCAGGCTTTTGCATCCGGTGAGCCGACTTTATTCCCGGTACGTAAAGCTAAAAAAATCCAACCTGTACGTCAGACCAACTGGTTTATCTATATAGATCAAAATAACCACATATTATTGGAACAACGTCCGCAAAATGGCATATGGGGGGGGCTATGGAGTTTTCCAGAGGGTAAAACTGCAGAGGCACCAGATAACCGTTTGCCGATAAAAAATACCTTACTGGAATCGTCATTGCCTGAAATCAAACATGTTTTCAGTCACTTCAAATTAACTATAACCCCTTATTTGTTTACTGCTGAGCCAATCCACCTTGTGGCTGAGAATAATAGACATATCTGGGTTAAAATAGATCAGGCGTTAACTTTGGGCTTACCTGCTCCGGTTAAACAATTAATTCAATTTTTATCATCAACCGAGAGGATGCTATGACACGTACTGTGCATTGTGTAAAACTCAACAAAGAAGCAGAGGCACTCGATTTTCCCCCTTATCCTGGTGAACTGGGGAAAAAAATCTATGAAACAGTCTCTAAAGAAGCCTGGCAAATGTGGGTAGCGCATCAAACCATGTTAATTAATGAGTATCGTTTATCATTGGCTGATCCAAAATCCCAGACTTTTCTGAGAACCGAATTAGAGAAATTTTTCTTTGGAGACGGTTCTGAAAAGCCAGCTGATTTCAAGCCGGTTTAGCCTATGTTAAAGGCAAAATCGCGCATTTTATCCGCTTTTACAGCTGCCAAACTGAGATTCAGAATAGTTATTAAAAATGAATTTTTTGAATACTGCCTTACCGGTAAACATAATAGATTCAACGGTTAAGCGTTTTTTTTCCGCTTTCTTAACGTGTTTTTTAAGCAAAAAAAAAGTTGTTATGGTCAAAATAAATGTGACTTTTTGTTAAATTTTGGGCGTACAATGCGATTAACCCCTTTTTTAAGGGGTAGTGTAAGCTGACTTAGGAGTTAAGTTAGCAGAAGATTTAAGATATTGAGGTTGATATGGCAGAGCAAGTTACAGGCACAGTGAAATGGTTCAATGACGCAAAAGGATTCGGTTTTATTGAACGCGCCGATGGTCCAGATGTATTTGTACATCACAGCGCGATTAAATCAGATGGTTTTAGAACTCTGAAAGAAGGCCAAGCTGTCACTATGGAAGTGACACAGGGTCAAAAAGGTCCACAAGCGGAAAACGTTGTCCCTAGCTGATAACCAGATCCGATAGACATGAAAAGCCGGTTAAGCAATTAACCGGCTTTTTTTTGTGCGTTATTCCAATTGATAATAATGGATAACTTGACGCTTATAGAGTCATACAGGCACTATCGAAGCTGAACAGGTAAGGATTTACAGCATGAAATTTTCAGTAATGGTTACTTCGGCACTTTTTATATTTTTTTTAATGGCAACATCACCCAGCCATGCTGACTGGAAAAAATTCCTCGAAGACTTCAGTAAATCTGGTACTACCGCGCTGGGCACATCGGAAGACACGGATTTAAGTTCTGACACGATTGCCAACGGCCTAAAAGAAGCGTTAGAAGTCGGCACCAGAAAAGCTGTCGAAAATGTCAGTAAAGAGGGAGGTTATCTAAACAACCCGAAAATCCACATTCCATTACCTCCTCGCGTACAACAAGCAGCTGGATTAATGCGTCAGCTGGGCCTGAATAAAATGGCAGATGATTTTGAACAAAGTATCAATCGGGCGGCAGAAAAAGCCGCACCACAGGCAACCTCAATCATGATCGATGCTATTAAAAGTATGACCATTGACGATGCCCGTAATATTTTGAATGGCGAGAATGATGCTGCCACACGGTTTTTTGAAGATCGTACTCGTGGCAAGCTCGCTGACTTATTTGAGCCTGTAATCGATACATCATTGAATGAAGTGGGTGCAACCCGCTATTACAATCAGCTAAACGATAAACTCAGTTCAGTGCCTGTAGTAGGTCAGGAGTTGGATATGGATCTGCAGGATTATGTAACTGACCAAGCGCTCAATGGATTGTTTGTTATGTTAGCAGAGGAGGAGCAAAAAATCCGTGACAATCCTGCGGCACGTACTTCGGAGATTTTGCAGCAGGTTTTTGGCAAATAAATAGTTTTTTTACTACTCAGTAAAAGCGCTATGTACTAAAATAAACACAATAAAAATAAGGGAAACAACATGGCAAGAAATCACAACCTGAATCTCGCAAGTCAAGGCACCTCATTAAAAGCACTTTTTACCGGTTATTTGGTTGTGGTGGCAGTAGGTTACCTGATGGCAATTGTGCAAATTCAGCTTACCCATGGTCTGGCTGACGGTAAATATGGTCTCTCAGTTGATGATATCGTTTACAGCTATTACGGAAACAGAACTAATTCACTGCTCGAAAATAAACTGCATGGTTCGATGAAACCGATGGCAACCGACGATGAACGTGAAAAAATCATTAGTTGGGTACATGCTGGAGCAACAGAAGAAGCCTATGAAAATGACGGCATCAGACAGATTTTTGATGCCAAATGTATTATCTGTCATAACGCTGAAGCTGGTGGTGCCGTTCCAGACTATTCCGATTTCAAACAGATAAAAGAACGTGCTGTCGTTGATACCGGTGCCAGTATTGCATCACTTGCCCGTGTTTCGCATATTCACTTATTTGGTATCGCCTTTATCTTTATGTTTGTTGGCTTGATATTCAGTTTGGCAGCAGGTGTACCTAAACCTTTGAAAGTTATCGTCATTTCCATGCCATATATCTTTTTGTTAATCGATATCAGCGCCTGGTGGTTGACTAAACTGCATCCTAATTTTGCCTGGTTCGTTATCATTGGTGGTGGCGCAATGGCATTATCATTTGCATTTATGTGGGTGGTATCCATGTATGAAATGTGGATCTTGCCACGCATCCGCGAAGATAATCGTGATGCGTTATTAGACGAATAAAATAACAAAAAAGAGCCGCTGTCTTGTTACCAGGACAGCGGCTTTTTTATTTTAGGGCTTGTTTATCTTTCATCTCCGCCTCTGTTGTGAGCTGAAAAAGCGTCAATCAAGG
>NZ_DFTU01000096.1:26413-26811 GCF_002379485.1 Methylophaga sp. UBA4204
TGTGAGATACATCCATGTATCTCCCCCATTGGCTTGCGTCTGTAAATTTCAGATTAGGCGTTTTGCAACGCTTCCAGTTCTGCCCATTTATCAAAGGCTGCTTCCAGAGATTTTTCTAACTCTGCCATCTGTGTTTGAACTTGTTTAATCTTATTAGCATCCTGCTGATAAAAATCAGCTGCTGCCATTTTTTCTGTTAACGCCGCAATTTGTTGCTCCAGTCGTTCAATCTCTAGCGGCAACGCTTTCAAATCCAGTTGCTGCTGATACGTTAGTGTCGACTTTTTCTTAACCGATTTTGCAGCAGAAGCAGGTTCAAGTTTGGCTGCAGGCTTTTCCTGTTTAACAGTCTTTTGGCGTTGTGCCAGCCAATCATCATAACCACCAACATATTCACG
>NZ_DFTU01000096.1:26930-27107 GCF_002379485.1 Methylophaga sp. UBA4204
CAACATATTCACGGACCTGTTTATCTTCATCGAATACGATACAACTGGTCACCACATTATTCAGAAAGCTTCGATCATGGCTGACCAACAGCATGGTGCCGGTAAAGCCCAGCAACAAGTCTTCCAGCAATTCCAGCGTTTCCGCATCCAGATCATTGGTTGGCTCATCCAAAACCA
>NZ_DFTU01000096.1:27181-28128 GCF_002379485.1 Methylophaga sp. UBA4204
CCGCCAGACAAGGCTTTTACCGGTGTTCTTGCACGATCTGGGGTGAACAGGAAATCTTGCAGATAACCAATCACATGTTTAGGACTGCCATTAATTTCAACAAAGTCTCTACCCTGCCCGACGTTATCTACAACACTGGCCTCTTCATCCAACTGGCTACGTAATTGATCAAAATACGCCACTTGCAGATTAGTACCTAAGCGCACCGTACCCGATTGAGGTTCAGCCCGACCCAGTAGAATCGACAGCAACGTACTTTTACCACAGCCATTGGGTCCGATAATACCAATGCGATCACCGCGCTGAATGACCGTTGAGAAATCTTTGAATAACTGTCGGCCATCAAAGGCCTGACTGATATTCTCAACTTCGACCACCAGCTTGCCACTCCGATCGCCTTCCTGGATCTTCATCGACACATTGCCTAACACCTCACGGCGTTGACCACGTTCCCGGCGCAGCTTCTCCAACGCTCTCACCCGTCCTTCATTACGTGTGCGACGTGCTTTGATGCCCTGACGAATCCAAACTTCTTCCTGAGCCAGTTTTTTATCAAACTGTGCATTTTGCTCTGCTTCGGCCGACAGTAAAGCTTCACGTTTCTCCAGAAAGCTTTTGTAATCACCCGGGAAACTCACCAGTTGCCCACGATCCAACTGCACAATACGGGTGGCCAAGGCCTGTAAAAAGCTGCGGTCATGTGTAATGAACAATAAGGTACCACCATAACTTTTCAGAAAACCTTCTAGCCAGGTGATAGAACTGATATCCAGATGGTTGGTTGGCTCATCCAGTAATAAAATATCCGGTTGGCGTACCAGTGCCTGAGCCAGGAGAACCCGTCTTTTCATCCCGCCGGATAAACTGGAAAACTCAACATCTGCATCCAGCGATAAACGGGAAATGACGGTTTCAACCTGCTGTTCCAGACTCCAGCCATCCACTGC
>NZ_DFTU01000096.1:28237-29188 GCF_002379485.1 Methylophaga sp. UBA4204
GCTTCGAGTTTATGTTGAGCTTTTTCCAGCTTGTTGAGGATTTGTTCACTGCTATCGTGTTCGAGTTGCTGAACAATATGGTGATATTCCACTAGCAGAGGCCCAACTTCGCCCAGTCCGGCAGCGACAACATCAAACACACTGCCAGCCGTGCCAGCCGGTACTTCCTGCTCCAGCCGGGCAATTTTCAATTCTTGCAAGCCCACCATCTCACCACCATCAGGGGTGATCTCTCCCGCAATGACTTTCATCAAGGTGGATTTACCAGCGCCGTTACGGCCAACCAGACAAACCCGTTCACCTTTATCGAGCTGAAAGTCGACTTTATCAAGTAAATTTGGGCCACCATAACTGACGGTCAGCTGTTTTAAAGACAATAATGCCACGGATTAAACCTCTGCAGTTTCTGCGTTTTCAAGTATTTCACTGGCTTCAAGCCAGTCCATTTCAGCCTGTTCCAATGCCGCCTTGGTGGCAGCTTGCTGTTGTAACAGGTCTTTGAGCTTTTCTTTATTGGCCGCTTCATACAGCGTTGTATCAGCGAGTTGTAATTCAATTTTGGCAAGTTCAGCATTCTGTTTATCGAGGACTTGCTCTGCCTTTTTAACCTGGTTACGCAAAGGCTGTAATTTCTGACGCTGTTGTGCTGCCGCCTGTCGATCCAGTTTTTTGCCATTGTTGACGGCAGGACTTTTATCAGCAGAAGCATTAACCGTTTCACGGCCTAAACGCAGCTGCCGGTAATCATCAAGGTCACCTTCAAAAGCAGCGGCTTTGCCATCAGCTACCAGCCAGAGATCATCGGTGACATTGCGCAGGAAATAGCGATCATGCGAGACCACCACTAATGCTCCTTCGTACTCCTGCAAAGCCATGGTCAACGCCAGCCGCATTTCCAGATCAAGATGATTGGTAGGTTCATCTAATAACAATAAAGCCGGACGCTGATAA
>NZ_DFTU01000096.1:29304-29532 GCF_002379485.1 Methylophaga sp. UBA4204
CTGATAAACCAGCAGGGCCAGAACCAGCCTGGCTTTTTCGCCACCAGAAAATGGTGCAACCGGTTCCAGAGCAGTATCACCATTAAAGCCAAAACCGCCCAGAAAATTACGGCAATCCTGTTCGGTCGCCATGGGGTCCAATCGCTGCAAATGCTTCAACGCACTCTCATCAGGACGTAATTGTTCTAATTGGTGTTGGGCAAAATAGCCGATAACAATATCTTTGCC
>NZ_DFTU01000096.1:29711-33085 GCF_002379485.1 Methylophaga sp. UBA4204
TTACCGGCACCGTTTGGGCCTAACAAACCAATACGATCGCCGGGAGCAAGGTGGAGCTTGATATTATCAATTAACGGTGTTTGCTGGTAACCAACACTGGCTTTATCCAGCGCTAAAATTGGAGTGGTTAAACGTCGCGGCTGAAAAAAGCTGAAATGAAACGGCGAATCAACATGCGCCGGAGCGATCTTTTCCATGCGCTCCAAGGCTTTGATACGACTTTGAGCCTGCTTGGCTTTAGTCGCTTTTGCCTTGAATCGATTAACAAAATCACGGATGTGGGCGATTTCAGATTGTTGTTTCTGATAAGCCGACTGCTGATTTGCCAGATGCTCGGCACGAGCGATTTCAAAGTCAGAATAATTACCGGTATACAGTTTGATGCGTTGTTGTTCGATATGGGCGATATGGGTAACCACTCGATCGAGAAACTCACGATCATGGGAAATTACCAGCAGCGTTCCCGCATAACTGCGTAGCCATTCTTCTAACCAATAGACAGCTTCGAGATCCAAATGATTGGTGGGCTCATCCAGCAACAATAAGTCACTACGGCACATCAATGCCTGGGCAAGGTTAAGTCGCATACGCCAGCCACCTGAAAAGGTTCTGACCGGGTGTTCCTGCTGCTCAGCAGTAAACCCTAATCCATGCAATAATTTTGCAGCCCGGCTTCTTCCGGTGTATCCATCAATCAAGCCTATTTTGTCATGCAGCTGGGTTTGCAAATGACCATCATTGTTCTGTTCTGCTTGTGCCAATTGTGTGAGAAGTTGACTCAGTTCAGCATCGCCCTGCAACACATAGTCAAGAGCAGTTGTATCAACCGCGGGCGTTTCTTGTGCAACATGAGCAATCACCCAGGATTCAGGAAACGTCAGATCACCGCTGTCAGCATGTATTTCATTGCGGATCATCGCAAACAGACTGGATTTACCGGTGCCATTGGCGCCGGTCAAACCGATACGTTGTCCGGGATGAATCACCAGATTGGCAGCTTCAAACAGTAGTCGGGGTCCGCGGCGTAAAGAAAGTTGGCTGAAATTTATCATGGCGCGAATTGTATCAAGCCTGCCCATCGGCTGTATTGGATAAATCTCTGCTGTTGGTTAAATCTAAACAAAAAATCTAAACTGATGACGGTAACTGCCAATCAATAGGTGTTTGTCCGTGTTGCTGTAAATAGTCATTAGCCTGGCTGAAATGCTTGCAACCGAGAAAACCGCGGTGAGCTGACAATGGTGATGGATGCGGTGCTTTTAAAACCAGATGCCGCTGGTTGTCAATAGCAGCCCCTTTTTTCTGGGCATAACTGCCCCACAGCATAAACACCACATTATCACGCTGTTGATTGACCACACTGATCACTCGATCAGTAAATTGTTCCCAACCTTTTCCCTGATGCGCATTGGCTTGTCCATGTTCCACCGTCAATACAGCATTCAGTAATAAAACACCTTGCTTGGCCCAAGCTTCCAGGTAACCATGTTTTGCAGGAGCAATACCAAGGTCATTATTCAGTTCTTTATAGATATTCATTAACGAAGGTGGAATTGCCACACCGGGTTTGACTGAAAAGCATAAACCATGCGCCTGTCCTGGCTGGTGATAGGGATCCTGTCCGAGAATGACAACTTTTACGTTAGATAGCGGCGTTGTTTCCAGGGCATGAAACCAGTTGGATGAGTGAGGATATATCACTTTCTGCTGGTTTTTCTGCTGCTGTAAAAAAGCCTTTAGCTGCTGCATATAAGGCTGTTCAAATTCCCTCTCAAGTAAAGCCTGCCATTCAGGCGCTTTCTGCAGAACCATTTTTGCTACCCACCCCAAAGTTAAAATCACATCATACTTGCTTCGATTTTATTACTCATCATTGCAACTCAACTATCAGGTTTTCAGTCAGAGCTTATTAATTTGCAACAATTTGATTTACCCCAGATTATTGAGACGGATAGACAAGTAATATAGTTACTGTTATTTTCAGCAGCTACCATTTGCAGTCAACAAAGGATTGCCGCAACAGTATCTGCACACAAGGAATCGCGATGGATAATAGCGCCAATGTTTTAATCGTCGATGATGTACCTGACAATATTCAGGTAGCGATGAATTTTCTTAAGGAAGAGCCTTACAACCTGTCATTTGCCACCCGAGGTCAGGAAGCCCTTGCGCTAATGAAAACGCATGAATATGACCTGATTCTGCTTGATATTATGATGCCTGAAATGGATGGTTATGAAGTTTGCCGACGCATCAAGGCAGAACCCCGCCTTCAGGATATCCCGATTATTTTTGTTACGGCCAAGGTCGACGTAGATTCGATAAGCCAGGGATTTCATGCTGGCGCAGTCGACTACCTCTGTAAACCGTTTCATGCCGAAGAACTGCTGGCCAGAGTCAATACTCATCTTTCTTTATATCGCGCTAAAAAACTCCTGCAACAAAATAACCTTTCTCTACAGCACAAATACGAACAGAATCAGCAACGGCTGATGACCGAGCTGGAACAGAATCAACTGGAAATGATTTATGTGCTGACTGAGTTAATGGAGTCAACTTCAGATGAAACCGGCAAACATATTCGTCGGGTAGCCGAGTGTTCCAGGTTATTAGCGTTATATCATGAAAGTCTGACAGACGAAGATGCCGATATCCTGTTTCATGCCGCGCCAATGCATGATATTTGTAAAATCACTATTCCCCACTCGATTTTGCATAAACCCGGTAAACTCACTGAAGATGAATTTGCCATCATGAAAACGCATACCACGCGTGCCTTTAAAATTCTTCATAATTCCAAACGCAAATACACCAAAGCTGCCGCTATCATCGCTCACCAGCACCATGAAAAATGGGATGGCAGCGGTTATCCCCAAGGACTCAAAGGACAGGATATTCATATCTACGGTCGTATCGTTGGTTTGATTGACGTGTTTGATGCGTTAATGCATAAACGGGTCTACAAAGAAGCCTGGTCCCTTGAAGACACCTTGGACTACATCAGGAAACACAGCAGTAGCCAGTTTGATCCCTATCTGGTGAGCATACTGCTGGAACATATTGATGAATTTGTGGCTATTTCCGATCAAAACTAACTGGTTATTATTTTTTTTCCTGCTGTTTATCAGCTGCCGATTATCGGCACTGACATTTACTGAACAAGAACAGGCCTGGATTGCCGCTAATCCTGAAGTCACACTGGGTGCCGATTTCAGTTGGGCACCCTATGATTTTCTCAATGAAGAAGGCGAACATGATGGTATCGCCTCTGATGTGTTAGCGCTCATTAGTGAAAAAAGCGGTCTTAAAATCACCGTGGTAGCTGATGTCTGGGCCAACACCATGGAAAAAATGCGAGCAGGCGAAATCATGGA
>NZ_DFTU01000096.1:33267-38987 GCF_002379485.1 Methylophaga sp. UBA4204
CATCGTGATGATATTCAGTCAATGGATGATTTGATTGGCCTTACTGTTGCTGTAAATGAAGATTCCTACCTGCATACCTGGCTGAACATCAATTACCCGAATTTGGATCTGCTGCTGACTGATTCCAATGATGAATCACTGGAAGCCGTTTCGTTTGCTCAAGCCGACGCCTATATCGGGAATATTGCTGTTGCTACCAATGTCATCAAACAGCGTTACCTTTCCAATCTTCGAGTGGTCGCCAAAGTACCGAGCTTCACAACAGATACCTCCGTCGCAATTGATAAACGTTATCCATTACTGCATAGCATTATTGATAAATCGTTATCGGCAATTACCGCGGCTGAAAAACAGCAAATTATTGACAAATGGTACGCAGTTGTCAGTGATAGCAGTGCATTTGAAGTCTTACCTTATGAGCAAAGCCGACTGGATTTAACCGAAAAAGAACAACAGTGGATAGACCAACACTCCGTTGTCAGGATTGGGGTTGATCCGTATTGGCCACCATTTGATTTTATTGATAAAAATGGTCAGCACAAAGGCATCAGTGCTGACTATCTAAATCTCATCAGCAAACAGACCGGCCTGCAATTTCAGCTCGAACCCTTCACTGACTGGCAGTCTGTTATTGATGCAGCCCAAACCAAAGAGATAGAGCTCATTGCCGCCCTTTCACGCAATACGTTTCGTGAAACCTTTCTCGATTTATCGATTCCCTATCTGGATTACCCACTGGCCATCGCTACAACCAAATTCGGTCATCTCACCAGCCTGGCTGACTTCAGTAACAAACCTGTCGGTGTGGTGAAAGGTTATTTTGCTGAATCTATTTTGCTGGCCTATTACCCGGAAATCGATATTGTTTATGTCCCTTCTGTACGTGAGGGACTGTCGATGTTAGCTGCCGAAGAAATAGATGCCTATTTTGATATTATCGCAACCATCACCTATACCGCCAGTCAATCCGGATTAACACATCTCAATACCAGCATTATCAGGGAATACTCTCCTGCTTTGCATATGGGCATCGTCAAGGGGCATCCCGAGCTATTAACAATTATCAATAAAGCCCTTGCATCAATTACAGCCGAAGAGAGGCGCACAATCGATCAGCAATGGATGTCAGTTAATACCATTGAACGTACCAATTACACGCTGTTGATCCAGGTTGTAACAATCTTGCTGATTTTCCTGCTTGCCAGCTTCTACTGGAATCGTCGCTTACGTGCTGAAGTAGATAAACGCCTTATTTCAGAGCAGAAACTTCGGGATAGTGAGGCGCAGCTATTGCATTTGATTAATGTGATGCCAATGAGCCTGATGGTTACTTCCGCAGAGGATGGCCATATTCTGCTAGCCAATGAGCATTGTTATGAAGAATTAGGATTTTCAGCTAAGTTACAGAAAACCATCAAAGTTCAGGAGTTTTATGCAGATATTACGCAACGTAAACAAGTCCTGGAACAGCTTGCTTCGGAGGGCGAAATTAATGGAATGATGCTCAAAATCAAAACTCGGAATGGACAGATCATCCAGGGATTATTTTCAATAATTTCGATTCAATATCAAGGCAAGCCGGCTTTTCTGGGTTTTTTCATGAATATGGATGATCGTATTGCACTTGAAGATTCACTAAAAGAATCCAAGACCCATGCTGAAGCAGCGAATTTGGCCAAATCACAATTTCTCGCCAATATGAGTCATGAAATCCGCACCCCAATGAACGCTATTCTGGGGTTTACCGAACTGCTGGACGAGCAGGTTACAGAGCCCAGGCTTAAATCATTTATTAAAACCATCCGCAGTGCAGGTAATACCCTTTTACTGCTGATCAACGATATTCTTGATTTATCGAAGATTGAAGCCGGAAAACTGCAACTCAATAAATCCGCTACCGATCCTCATCAGCTGTTTGATGAAATAGCCAATATGTTTGTTCTGCAAATCCGCAATAAGGATTTGGCGTTACATTTAGATATAGATCCCGATTTACCCCATGGCCTGTTACTCGATGCCACTCGTCTCAGACAGGTGTTATTTAATTTAATCAGTAATGCTGTCAAATTCACTGATACCGGTCATATACGTATTCACGTTCATGCCGATAATGTAGATGATCATCTCAGTAAACTGGATTTACATATCCGGGTTGAAGACACTGGTATTGGTATTCCCGAAGCTGAGGTTGAACATATATTTGAAATTTTTGCCCAGCAATCAGGCCAGGATGTTCGCAAATACGGTGGGACCGGTCTTGGCTTGTCAATCACCCGCCGCTTGATTGAGATGATGGGTGGTCATATCCATCTGCAGAGTAAAAGTGGTGAAGGGTCAGTATTCAGTATTGATTTACCAGGAATTGATATTGCCGCCATTGCCAGTGACAAAATTCGTCAGCAGGCGTTAGCTTTTGATGCCAGCCATATACGTTTTGAGCCGGCCCATATGCTAATCGTTGATGATGTCGCGCATAACCGGGAACTGATACGTCAGCATTTTATCAACAGCCTTATTCAAACCAGTGAAGCTGAAAATGGTCAGCTGGCTGTGGATTTTGTTAAAAAGAATCCGGTAGACCTCGTGTTGATGGATATTCGTATGCCAGTGATGGACGGTTATGAAGCCGCAAAACAAATCAAAATGATTAAACCGGATTTACCTGTGGTTGCACTGACAGCTTCAGTAATGAAAGACGCCTATGAACAGGATAGATTGGACCATTTTGATGCCTATCTGCGAAAACCTGTTTTACGCAACGAACTGTTTCATGCGCTGAGCGTATTTTTACGATACCAGACGGTTGACGTTGACGTTATAAAAGCACCACAGCAGGATTGGTCAATGCTGGACAAAGAACAGCTGTTATCGATTTTTAATCATTTTCAAACCGATATCGATGAAATATGGCGTTTAGCCACCCAAAGTAACAGCATGACCGACATTAAAAACTTTGCCCACGAAATCGCCAGACTGGCTGGCAATCATCAAATTGACACACTGGATCGATATGCCAGCCAGTTGCTGGAACGGATTGATGCGTTTGATATTGAGGGCATGCAGATTTTGTTAAAACAATTTCCTTCAATGCGCAGCGCGATCCAACAGGCGATCCGAAGTCATTAGCACACAAGTGTGCTTTGCTTTGCAGTTTTTTATACAATGCCCGACACGTTGCAATGAGATGAGCAAAATGAACTCTGATTTAAAAACGGATGCACAGTGGCGCCAACAACTTAACGAAGAACAATATCGCATCACCCGGCAGGCGGGCACAGAACCAGCTTTTTCCGGGGAATATGTCGATCACGATGAGAATGGGTGTTATCACTGTGTTTGCTGTGGCCAGGCCTTATTTGCTTCTGATGACAAATTTGATGCCGGTTGCGGTTGGCCAAGTTTTTCCTCACAGCTTGAGCATGGAGTGGTGACTCATCATCCGGATTACAGCCACAATATGGATCGTACCGAAGTTCGCTGTCAGCAATGTGAAGCCCATTTGGGTCATGTATTTGATGACGGCCCCGCCCCTACTGGCCTGCGCTATTGTATTAATTCGGTGGCGCTTGAATTTAATGACAAAGACTGAATGGACGCTGTATATCATTCAAGCTGCTAATGGTTATCTTTACACCGGTATAACCACTGATTTAGAACGTCGTTTAAAACAGCATCAAAACCATAACGGTGGGGCGCGTTTTTTTCATACCAGTGATGCTCACAAAGTGGTGTATCAGGAACAGCATCCTGATCGCAGCAGTGCCAGCCGTCGGGAAGCTGCAATCAAGAAACTCAGCAGGCAACAAAAACTGAACCTTATCGGTAACCCATCAGACCATGTATAATGGCGGGTTTTTTCAGCACGTCTGAATTTCTCCTTTAGATACAGGATTTTAACTTTGTTAAGCACTGCTAACATTACCATGCAATTCGGGGCCAAGCCCCTGTTCGAAAACGTCTCGGTCAAATTCGGTGGTGGCAATCGCTACGGTCTGATTGGCGCCAATGGTTGCGGGAAATCGACGTTTATGAAAATTCTGGCCGGCGTCCAAGAGCCCACCTCCGGTAATGTGAGTTACGACCCCAATGAATCTTATGCCGTATTAAAACAGGATCAGTTTGCTTACGAGGATCAACGCGTTATTGACGTGGTGATTATGGGGCAACCTGATTTATGGGATGTGCATCGTGAGCGCGATCGCATTTATAACTTGCCGGAAATGAGTGAAGAAGATGGTCTGAAAGTCGCTGAACTGGAAGGTCAATATGCGGAAATGGACGGTTACACTGCTGAATCCCGAGCTGGAGAATTATTATTAGGCGTCGGTATTCCGGTTGAACAGCATTATGGCCCGATGAGCGAAATCGCTCCCGGTTGGAAACTACGTATTCTGCTGGCTCAGGTACTGTTTGCTGATCCCGATATTATGTTGCTCGATGAGCCGACCAACCATTTGGATATCAACACTATTCGCTGGCTGGAAGAGGTATTAAGCCAACGTAGCAGCACCATGATCATCATTTCGCATGATCGCCATTTCCTCAATCGTATCTGTACTCATATGGCCGATATGGATTACGGCGAATTACGTATTTATCCAGGAAATTATGATGAATACATGATTGCTTCCACCCAGGCACGTGAACGTCTGCAATCAGACAATGCGAAGAAAAAAGCGCAGATCAAAGAGCTGCAGGAATTCGTCTCACGATTCTCTGCCAATGCTTCCAAAGCAAAACAGGCAACGTCCCGTCAAAAACAAATGGAAAAAATTCAGCTGGATGACATTAAACCTTCCAGCCGGGTGAATCCGTTTATTCGTTTTAATCAGGAAAAGAAACTGTTCCGAAATGCACTGGAAGTCAGCAAGCTGACACAGGGCTACGATAACGAAAAACCGCTGTTTGAAAACTTCAGTTTTATGGCAGAAGTGGGTGAAAAAATTGCCGTGATTGGTCCTAACGGTATCGGTAAAACCACCTTTGTGAAAACACTGGTCGGTGAACTGGCCCCAAAATCCGGCAATGTAAAATGGTCGGAAAATGCCAATATCGGTTATTACGCACAGGATCATGATCATCTGTTTAAAAACAATATGACTCTGTTTGAGTGGATGTCCCAATGGGGTAGCCCTGAAGATGATGAACAGGTTATTCGTGGCACTCTAGGCCGCCTGCTGTTCTCCGGTCATATGATCGATAAAAAGGTCAATGTGCTGTCTGGTGGTGAAAAAGGCCGCATGTTGTTCGGCAAGCTTATTTTGCAAAAACCCAATATTCTGGTGATGGATGAGCCGACCAACCATATGGATATGGAATCTATCGAATCACTTAACCTGGCATTGGAAAATTACGAAGGCACATTGATCTTCGTCTCCCATGACCGTGAATTTGTATCGTCATTGGCAACACGTGTGTTTGATATGGAAAATGAAGGTATCACTGACTTTACCGGCAGCTATGATGAGTACCTTAAAAGTCTTGGTATTAATAACTAGGGCTTGTTGGTCTTACATCTCCGCCTCTGTTGTGAGCTGAAGGGCTGTGACTATTTTTGCGGCCGCCTGCGTTGTATGAAATACATCCCTGTATTTCACCGCTACGCGGCCAGCTAAGCTGTTCAAATGAGTTCCAGACTCATTTGTCAATCACTTATGTAGGAAGGCTACACTGCGTGCTTTCCGCCTTGTCGGACACAAAAATAGCCGCCAGCAGTGGTG
>NZ_DFTU01000062.1:0-710 GCF_002379485.1 Methylophaga sp. UBA4204
CGACGAGGATCCATGCTGCATCACGTAAGAGGTCGCGGTGGTGGGTGGTACAAGCTGCGGTAAGACCGCGATTGCCACAATATGCGAATGCCTTTAGTCTCAATGCAATTCGGCCGAATACTTTCGGATTTGATCGTGGAGGCTCAACTCATCAGGGCCGGTGACTCTTGTCGGTCGAAGGACGATGTTCAGAGGATTGCGATGGTGCCGTATAACAAGCCGTTGCAGCCGATCCTCGCAAACGGGCTGCGCCCGGTCGCTCGGCCGGCTGAACGGTGACGTTAGAGCTATGAAAACATTCACGTCTGTGCAAATAGCAGCTTTTAGGGGAGCCATGATGGCACCACTTGTTGTATTTCCAGCGGCCCTGCTTTTGATGCTCGGCACAGCACTGGTTGAATTCGACCTAAAGCAGGTTGGCGACGCATTTTCCACCTTTTTTCTTGTAGGGGGCTGGAGTGCCGCCATCGCTTACGTTGTGGCATTTTTATACGGCATTCCGATATGGCTTATCCTGTGGAAGCTTAAAAGGCTGAATATAGTCTGGCTTTCGGGGTGCGCGCTTCTCCCAGCGTTTGTGCTGCTAGCTGTTACCAGGGACGTCGGTCTTTTGCTTATGGTAGGGTATTTTTCACTCTCGGTTAGTACTGCGGGGTGGTTTATTGGGCGTCGGTCCATCGGTGGGATCTAACAAAGCCATCAAATTCGCT
>NZ_DFTU01000062.1:799-12142 GCF_002379485.1 Methylophaga sp. UBA4204
CAAATTCGCTCCCTTCGGTCGCCCGACGCTCGCAAGCTCGCGCGGTTTATGGCGACATTAGGCATACGCATGGAACTTATACCTTACATAGGCCTTGGGTTAGTTGTTTTAATCCTTCCCTTAGCAATTTTTAGTGGAATCCTTTTTTTAATTTGGAAAAAGGTTCCATTTGGAAAGTATGTTTCGGCTTTATTATTGGTAGGCTTTCTGTTCGTTGTTGTTACCGCCATTTGGCCAATGGATTCATTTTACAAGGACGAGCTCCAAAATAATGCGGGATTGAGACTCGACGATGGGTACGAAGTCCTTGCCAAGAGTTCGTCTTATCCAGATATGCACGGGGACTATTATTCTGAGGCCGTTTTTCGTGTTTCAGAGTTAGATCTATCAACTCTGACTGGCGACGTAGCCCCCATAGGGCAGTGTGTAGTCCCGAGAATGGCAGAACCATTCTTGCCTTCACAGAAGGGTGCTATAAAGTGTTGGGGAGCTAACCGGAATATTGATGAGTGGTTCCAATTAATCTACTTTCCCGATAGTGGAATTCTATACTACAGGTTTGATCAAACTTAAATGCCTAACAAAGCCAAGCACAATCGCCCATGCAAAAAGCGCATGGGCTGGACCTCGCTATCGCTCGGCCTGTGTTGGCGGCGTAGGTTATCAAGGGGTCAGCCAACTTGATTTTCTAACATTCCAAACGTGAATTAGAGTTTTTATCCTTTAAACTTTACTCTGAACCTAAAGATTCCTAGGTCTTATTATGAGAAAAACAGTGTTTTATCTATCTGCCATGATAATTGCCTTTCTTACGGCTAATCTATTGGCTTGTGCTCAACCTTCTGGTCTACCGAATTTCGATGAAAATGAGCCTTATTCAAGCGTTCGATTGAAAATGTTAGAGGCTGGCTGGGAGCCCTTTCATGCCCAAGATGCCGATACTTGTATCGAAGGTGACTTACGCTGTGAGGGTCGCCCAGAAATGCAGGTTTGTGCCGGCACGGGAAAGGCAAATTGTAAATTTTTATGGAAAAAAGAAGAAACAATCACGGCAATATGCACAATTGGAGAGGTTGCTGTTTTCGATAGTTTTTGCGATTACACAAGTATTAATTAGATTTTTATCTTTGGATTAATACTCTGATCTGACATATTCAACCGACTCACGATGAACTATCAAGGGGCCAGCAAACTTGATTTCAATCAGTCTCTTTATCATTGTCGATTGAAGGCACAAGAGTTTTAAACTGCTACTTCTAGTTAATTCAGCTCAGTTGAATTTTAAGGAACAAAAGTGACAACGCTTACAGAGTTGCCAAAGAATTTACCTACACCAACTGATGATGGTGGCTGTAATCATCTTTTCGGAATGACAGTGCCATCAATTGAATTAGTGGCTACCAATGGAATGATGGTCAATTTAGCTGAGCAAAACGGCTATGTAGTTGTTTATTGCTATCCCATGACCGGCAGGCCTGACCGTGACTTACCTGATGGTTGGGATCAAAATCCTGGGGCAAGAGGTTGTACACCTCAATCTTGTGCTTTTAAAGATCATCATCACGAACTTGATATGTTGGGAGCTTCAGTCTTTGGATTAAGCACACAATCATCAAGCTATCAACAGGAAGTAGCTGAGCGTTTACATCTCCCATTTCTATTACTGAGCGATGAATCATTAAAATTCTCTAGTGCTTTAGCTTTACCGACGTTTCAAATAGATGGAATGGTATTGATCAAACGTCTTACTCTTATTATCAAAGCTGGGAGGATAGAAAAATTTTTTTACCCTGTATTTCCACCTAATGAGAATGCGGAACAAGTAATTAATTGGCTAAGAGTAAACGCAGAAGAAATCAAAGGCCAGCCAGAGTCGGAGTAATTCTCGTGTGAATATAGGCATTTACATATACGACAACGCCGAGGTACTGGATTTTTCGGGACCATTCGAAGTTTTCTCGACGGCTTCACGCCTATGTAATGGCGATACTCCTTTTAATGTTTTCCTGGTAAGTGAAACCGGGAATATGGTTTCTGCCAGGGCAGGGTATTCAGTTTTACCGAGCTATGGATTTCAAAATCATCCGGAGATTGACGTTCTAGTTGTTTCAGGCGGGGGTCATACGGATGAAATGAAAAAACATCACGTCATTGATTGGATTTCTAAACAATCACGTAAAGCATCCATGGTTGCTTCGGTTTGTACTGGCGTATTTCTACTGGCACAGGCTGAAATACTTAACGAGCATAAGGTGACAACGCACTGGGAGGATGTTGCTGATCTAAGGAAGTTGTTTCCTCGGTTGAAGGTTGTCGAGAATGTTCGCTGGGTAGATGAGGGGTCAATCATCACGTCAGGCGGTATATCAGCAGGAATCGATATGAGTCTCCATTTGGTCAGCAAGTTGCACAGCAATGACCTAGCTGAAAAGACAGCAAGACAGATGGATTTTGTATGGACAAAGAACGCATAAAACCTGCGTCTACTGCGACGGGCTCTATGTTATTTGGGTAGAGTAAAAACTCACAATCATCTGAGACCAAACTTCGGTTATTAATTATTATGAGAAAACAGGCCTCTTTACCAGACTGTTATGAGCATATTCATGAATGATCCAATAGCGATAGATAAAGTATTCGTACAGCTGCCAAACGAACCTTTGCGTGAGGTTACCATCCAGGTGGGGCGCCCGTTTAAGGATCCCGAATATCCCGATGAATGGCTATGCCCAGCCTCGCTGGAGCCTCTTCACTCGAACTTACTGCCTGCACGTTCCAACTCGGCTTTTCAATCACTGTGTCTGGCTAACGCCCGGGTACTGAATTTATTACATGAAGTTGTGGAGAAAGGTGGTTCGGTGTGGCTGGAGCCAGGTGCGTCTTTTCCGTTTGAGGCATATGCTTTCGGGGTAGCCGTAAGCTTACCTAATAGTTATAGTCGATGAGGGTTGCTTGGTGATTTAACAAGCTAAGGTGCCAGCAAGCTGGATAATTTTAGTCGATTAAAATTTTAATCAAAAATAGGACTAAATAAAAACCGAAACCCGACAAAGTAAGGAAGCATGATGCAAAACAAAATTGCTCTCTATGGTGCTGGCAATGTTGGTGCCACTACGGCTCACTGGTTAGCTCAGAAAGAATTAGGTGATCTCGCATTATTTGATATTTATGAGCAAATTGCCAAGGGCAAAGCACTGGATTTAATGCAGTCCGGACCGGCAGCGGGTTTTGATGCGAAGATTACCGGAAGTAATGATCCTGAAATCATTGCTGATGCCAATATTGTGGTGGTTTCTGCCGGTGTGCCACGGCGTAAAGATCCTGAAACCGGTAAGTATCCGGGGCGCGATGAGTTAATAAAAATCAATCAGGTGGTAATGGAGCAGGCGTCAGAGAATATTAAACGCTATGCGCCGGATAGCATTGTGATTGTTGTCACCAACCCTATTGAAGCGATGTGTCATGTAGTAAAAGAAGTCACAGGCTTTCCCAATGAACGCATTATTGGTCAGGCGGGAGCTCTCGATACCACTCGTTATAAAGCGTTTATTGCGATGGAGTTGGGTGTTAGCGTTAAAGATGTAAATGGTCTGGTAATTGGCGGTCATGGTGATGCGATGGTGCCGTTGCCTACCCATACTACTATTTCCGGTATTCCTATTCTGGATTTGATCAGCGAAAAACGTCTGGAAGAAATTATTCATCGAACAGCGCATGGTGGGGGAGAGATCGTAAATCTGCTGGGTTATAGCAGTTATTACGCAGCTGCAGCTGCTACAGCCCAGACCGTAGAGTCGATATTGAAAGATCAAAAACGGCTTATTCCCAGCGTTGTTTATACCCAAGGTGAATATGGTTACACAGATTTATTTATCGGTCTGCCCGCTATTTTAGGGTGTAAGGGCGTAGAAAAAATCATTGAACTCAATTTGGATTTTGATGAAAAAGCCAAACTCGAATATTCAATGAACTCCGTGAAAGATGTTGTTGCTTTGTTAGGTTATAACTAATTCATAAAAGTGGGGAATACAAGAGAGAGTGTCAGAAGTATTAACAGAGCGAAAATCAAATTATCTGCAAACTTGATTAAAAGATGCAGTGTCAAAAATCACTACCAGCTTAAGAATGAATAAATTTTTATCTTTGAATTATCACTCTGATTATAGGTTTTAACCGCCGCCAGCAACGTAAGGGGCTCTATGCCAAAAGATGACGTCACGCCGCATTCAGCACAAACATCGTCTGACAATAATCGTGGGCGGCAAGCCAGCAAGCCGCCTGAAATCTCCGGGCGAGGATGGTGGGATATCGGTCGGCGAGTCATCACCAATGTGAATCGCCACGATATTTCATTGCTGGCAGCCGGTGTGGCGTTATTTATGATGTTGTCTATCTTCCCGGCACTGAATGTAGGGGTTTCGCTTTTTGGGCTTTTTGCATCTCCAGAAAATATCATTTCTCAAGTGGAGCCGTTTCGGCAGCTTTTACCCGAACAAGCATTCAGTATCTTTACCGATCAGCTTACCGAGCTTACGAATACCGGTGGAGCGGCCTTTAATGTAACGCTGGTCTTATCTCTGTTGGTCTGGCTATGGGTGGCGCGCAAGGGCGCTATGGCGGTCATTAAGGCTTGCAATATTATTTATAAAGAACAGGAAAAGCGCCCTTTTTGGAGCCTACTGGTGGTGTCGCTTTTATTTACGGTTGTGGGTATTTTCAGTGTGGTGATGTTAGCGTTGCTCGCCATTTTGGTGCCCATCGTACTTGGCGTGATCCCCTTGGGCGAAACGTTAGAATCCCTTTTAAGAACATTGCGTTGGCCAATTCTGGCGATGTTATTCATTCTGGTACTTGAGTGCGTTTACCGTTTCGCCCCCAATAGAAAAGATCCGAAGTGGCGTTGGGTCAGTGTTGGTGCGGTCATTGCGACTTTACTTTGGCTTTTGGCTTCTTTCGGTTTCACGGCCTATGTGCAAAATTTTTCTAATTACAATGAAACCTACGGTGCGATTGGCAGTGTGATCGTTCTGATCTTCTGGTTTTATATCAGTGCCTTTGTCGTGCTGCTGGGGGCCGAAATAAATGCCGAGATGGAACATCAAACAGAAGTTGACTCAACGGTCGGGGAAGACAAGCCAATGGGCAAACGCGGTGCATATGTAGCTGACACGGTCGGAGCTGAACCATCAGAAGAGAAGCAGCAATAAACGATATTGATATTTGGAGCCGAGTAAGAACTCACCATCATCTCAGACAGGATTTGAATTATTACTCCGGCCCCAGGTTTTCGTTAGGCCAACGTATCTGTCAGTTAATGAAGAAAGGTGAGTTCATATCTTTGCTCGCCTCAGCCACCACATCCCCATCAAACAGTTTGACGCTCAGACTGGTGTTTGCAGTCTTGGCAAAATCGGCCAACATGCCTTCGGCATAGGCTCGGGCGCTCTCAACAGAATCGAATTCGTAGAAACCGCCGACGGAATGGTTGTTGATACCGCTTAACCAGGTTTTGCTTCGCATACCCGGTACGGTATGCATAACTTGATTGATCTCCGTCCACAGGTCTTTGGTGAAAGGCGCGGATAATTGAAGCTCGGCATAGAGAAAAACGCGGCTTGGTTGGGTCATAGTAGGCTCCTTGTTTAACTATTTTGGGTTAGCGTAATAACTCAAAATCAGCTTAGAATGTATTTTAATTATTACGCCTAACCCACATTTTTCGCTCATTTTTCAGTTCGATCTAATTATCGGGTTTAGTTTCGGCCAGCGATTACACCACCATCCACATCCCAAATGGCACCGGTTACCCAGCTTGCATCACTGCTAAGCAGGAAGTTAATCGTCCTGGCAACATCTTCGGCAGTACCGATCCTTCCAATCGGATGAAAGCTATCGAATGTCGCAAGCGTTTCATCGATTTCACTCGGTTCAATGAAGGATTCGTAAATGGGAGTCTTCACAACCGCTGGTGAAACGGCATTGACACGGATATTCTTATCGGCCAGTTCCATCGCCATATGCTGCGTTAACGCATGTAAACCGGCTTTAGCCATGGAATATGCCGATGACGGTGTGGCTTTGATGGCTTGTTTTGCCCACATTGAACTAACATGCACAATAGAACCTCCACCATTTACGGCCATGTTTTTGGCGACAGCTTGAGAGATGAAGAATGTCGCACGGTTCAAGTCCATGTAAGCGTCGTAATCCTTGCCCTCATGTTCTAGGAAGGATGTTGGTTTGAACTTGCCCGCCGCATTTACAAAATATTGAATATGTCGGTCATGATTTGCCACAAAATCAATAACGCGTTGTACGTCGCTGGCTTCATACAGGTTTGCCTGAAGGGTTTGAATGTGTCCCAGTCCAAAGAGATCATTCTTGGCCGCTTCCAATTTCGAGGATGAGCTGCCAATAATTAGCGTATGAGTGCCGCGTTTGAGCAACTGCTTTGCCGTCGCTAAACCCATTCCGCTGGAACCGCCTACGATCAAAGCCAAAGGGCTGGTCATGTTTTCCATCTGATTACCTCCACAGGTAAATATTAAGGTGTGGACATAGGTTATGAAATTCGTAGACTATTGAAAATTAGGCACAAATTGGTGCGGTAGGTACTTTTTGGTACATCTTGATGAAAGCAAAGGGAAAAATATTTTTGAGGAAATCAGCCCCCGAGAAAAGTGCCCGTATGGTTGAGACCATTTACGGTTGCAAGTGGTCTCTGACGGTTTATCAACTTCTGACAAATGGCATCAACCGGCCTGGTGCAATGGTTCGTAACGTTGAAGGCTTAACCACCAAAGTGCTCAATGAATGCCTGAGAAAGAATGCGGAATTTGGTATTTTGGAACGTGTAAACTACAACGAGACGCCACCACGGGTTGAATATAAAGTCACTGAGTTCGGCACCAAATTTCTGCGTATTCTTGATGAGCTTGAAAAACTCCAAAGCGAAATTGAATGTGACATATAACAAGGCAATGCAAGTGAACGGAAGATAATTAAAGCGTGCAAAGCCAAAAAGATAATGGAGTAAAAGCATACAGCCGCAATTTATCCTGTTCTGCCCGAATAATTTCTGGCGATAAAGGAAGGTAATGCAATGGTGCTGCTAATGATTGGTCTTCATTCAGCGTCCATTTTATAAAATCTCTTATTTCAGTGACGATGCTGGGTATTTGATACTTTTTCCGTATTAATGCCCAGGTATATGCGACGATTGGTAGGCCTATTCTCCGCTTTTTCTTTTCCAGACTTGTGACCTTTAAGCCAAGGCGCTGAGTAAAGTTGAATTCAACTTAGCCGAAACTATTGATGGTAATTGCCAGGCGTTGGGTCAGTTAGACTTTCTACTTGAGGCTTTCGCGTTCGGGGTAGCCGTAAGCTTATCTGAAAGATACAGCCGATGAGAACGTTTATCTCGATGAATTTAAGGTACAGCAGATTTGAATTTGCAAAGAGTTCAGGACTTATTTTTCTTATCTTCTTTTAATGCTTGTTGAACCGTGGTGACCGGAAAAAATAAACGCAGCGGTTTTTCCTTAATCTGTTCCCATAGGCTGCTTAGCAAGACTGGAAAACGACTTATTTGTGTGCCGCGGGAACGTAATGCGACCATCAAGGCGAGTGAAAAGCTGACCCAGAGATTAACAAAACCTATCAATAATACGTAAAACAAATGGATTAAAAATTCCACTAAGCCCATCTGGGTGCTCAAAGCGCTGTAGCCTAAATTGGCAGATGAAAAAGCCACATGACGTATATCCAGTGGCAAGTCCAGCAAATAGCCTATATAGCCAGTCGTCCCCAGCAATACCCCAAAAAAGAAATTACCAGCTAGCGAGCCGTAATTTTCGTGCATATACTTTGCGAATTTATCCCGGCGTTCTTCTTTTAACCATTGTAATAATCGATGTTGCTGAAGGCGCATTTCTAACTCGAGATAATCCGCTCGATTATCAAAATATCCGGCAATAATCCCTGAGCAAAACAACCACACACCTGCAATTGCAGCATAAAACAGGGCGAGACCCTCGAAGGGGGCAATCGCATGCAGCTGGTAACTGACAGTCGAGGCATCTAGTAAAGGACTATCGGTGAACATAAAGAAACTGAATGCAATCACTGCCGCCAGCAAAATGGCTGTTGAAAGATTGCCCCAAACGGCTGCCCACTGAGACCGATTAACATCAATTAATAAGCTGGCTAATTTGCGATGAGCAGCACGTCCGTTTTCACCTTGTTCTACTTCACTGGCAAAACTGGCTGCTGTCATTGCAGGTTGTTTGGTGGCAATGGTGAAATGTAAAAGATGGATAAGGACAAACCCGAGACCATAGTTCAGGCTGGTGAGTACTGTTTCTTTTAATGGACTGAAGCCCATGTTCACGATACTGATTTTTAACAAAGCCATTAACGCAATAATAAAACCCGCACCGGCCGCTGATCGGAAAAGCGCATAAAAGGAGCTTTTACCACGGCTGATGTAATGTTCGCCATGATCACTTTTGTTTTCAGTAATACTACGGGAGAGCATGGCAAGACTGTTGCGCATCAAGGCGTAGAGACTGTTCTTGTCAATGGCCGAAACAATCAATGATTGCCAGAGCGCCAGACTTTTACGTTCTACTTCTATTGTTTCTGTGGTGGTTAAAATGGACATAATTTGTTCAATACGCCCCAGCGTCTGTTCAAGACGTTCTAGCAAATGTGCCACCGAGACTGAGGAGCCTGCTGCCCCGGCGCCTTTCCGTCTCAAGCGTGAGACCTGTTCGCGACATTGATCCAGCATTACCCAAATATGTTCGGGATCATAGGCCGGAAGTTCAGGTTCCTGAATACGGTCGAATTCCGTTTGTGTAAACAGGCGCAGTTCACGTTGCAGACCAATAAAGGCAGAGTCAATATCGATCAATCGCCGATCCATCCGAATCAATTCAGGTTCAAGTTCTTCGGCTGCAACCCAGATACCCAGCATTTCAACTGCATAAAGACATTGTTGGCGAAAATGTTTGACGGCGGTATTCAATGTCTCAGGTGTCGTGTGATCAACAAGGATTTGATACAGACGCAGCCATTGATCGTTGGTAATAGTGTCTAGCCATTTTTTATCTGATTGACGGTGAAACAGGAGAGTCAACACCCCTCTTGAGCTTTCGCGATCAATGGGGGGCGGATTAACTTTGTCATAAAGACGGGTCATGAACTCATTAAATACACCCCGCCGGGCAAAAATTCCTAAACTCACCAAAGCCGGATACAGGTTTAATTCAATTAGCCAGCTATGAAACTGCTGACCAAATTCTGCTCTCAGTTCTGGATTCGCTTCGATCATCTCCATAATGTCATCCAGTCGCTTTGATGCGTTTTCTGGATCGGTCTCTCTTAGCTGTTCGATGATGTCGATCAAAGCATCTAACAGTGGAGCCTCTTGTTTTAGGTCATGCATGAGACGTTCAGCGTTGAAATTGCTTGCCATTAAAATCGTTACTCGTTGAAAGAGGGGATTAAGTCATTACAGCTTAACAAAACCAGCATGATTTAACTGTTCTGTTCATATGAAGAAAAATTCATATCGGGAGATAAGAGAGGGGACAAAGTGTTATTGGTCGAGCTGGCATAAGCCAGCGCTAATGTGCTGGACGAAAGCTCCAAAGAGCCAGAGAAAATTGATATTTGCTTCTGACTCTTTGGTTCACTCGATAGTATACAGCCCCAACTTTTCCTGTTCTGCCTGAATAATCTCTTTCGATAAAGGAAGGTAATGCAATGGAGCTGCTAATGATTGGCCTTCATTCAGCGTCCATTTTATAAAATCTCTTACATCACTGCCGATGCCAGGGGTTTCATATTTTTTCCGTATTAATGCCCAGGTATATGCGACGATTGGGTAGGCCGATTCTCCCTCAGGATCAGCAATGGATGAAACGACTTGCTCTGCTTCTGAATAAAATTCATCGACGAGTCCTATGTCGCCCGTCTCGTTATTGGGCAGAACAAATTTTCCGCTTTTGTTTTCCAGACTTGCGACTTTTAAGCCAAGGCGCTGAGCAAAGCCGAATTCAACGTAGCCGATGCTATTATTGGTAATTGCCAGGCGTTGGGAGACTCCTTCGTTACCTTTTGCTTCCATTGTTTTTCCGGGCCAGTCCAGTTTTTTTGTTGCTCCAAATGTTGTTTTCCAGGCTGGGCTAACCGTCGACAGATGATTGGTAAACGCAAAGGTTGTACCACTGCTATCGGAGCGTGCAATGACCTGTATAGCACTGTCAGGTAAATTGATATCAGGGTTTACTTCAAGTATTCGTGGATCATTCCAGCGGGTGATTTCACCAAGAAAGATATCTGTATACACATTTCTTGGAAGTTTGAGTGTGTCAGTCAGACCCTCTACGTTATAAGCAATACTGATCATGCCGGAGGTGACGACGATTTCTTCAAAATTCTCATTTAAGCGAGCTGCTTCCTTTTCATTAATTGGCGCATCGGTTGTCCCGATATCTGCATCACCCGTTATAAACTGCTCAATACCTGCACCACTGCCTATCGAATGGTAGCTAAACTTTGTGCCCTGCTCATAGGTCTGCAACACTTTTTCAAATAATGGGGAGGCGAAGGTCGAGCCTGCAATGATTATTTCAGAACGGTTGTCATTAATCTCTGATATTTCAGCGGGATCATTGTTGGAGTCACAGGCGGTAAGGCTTAATGACACTAGCGTAACTGCAAAATAGATAATGGATGTAATCAAACGATTCATTGTATTTCCCTTTAACATCAATAGGTTCATGCTGTTTATCTGGTTCAGCTAACGTTTAGCATGTACTGGGAAGATACATATGTATTATTACATATATATGTAAATCCATATATTTTAGAGCGCTGATATATCCTGATGCGCTCAAATACATAGCAAATCCACGATTTGCTTATCGTTATGAGTCAGAAAGATGTATTGAGGTACGAGGGTGTTTGGGGAATGCCTAAGCTAATTGCCTATTGAAAATTCATCAAATAACTGAACTTCCGATGCTGGATCCGCGGTATCGAAAACATAGCTTTTCACCGTGCCGGTGCCTGTATCCAGAATCGAGAACGTGGTGAGTTGGTTACTGGAAACAAATGGTAAGGCTGGAAGTGTCTTATCTATTAAGCTCATTGGGCTGAAAAGGCTGGGTTGGATCATCTGTCGTCCATGAGGATCGCCATTGGCAGCGTAATTCGCCGGATCCCAACGTGAGTTTTCTGAATTCAACTCTATCCAGAAGTTGGCTTTGCTGTTGCGATTGTTTTGTTGATATGTGTCGGTTGGATCATTGTAATAAGCCCCTAGTGTATTCCCGG
>NZ_DFTU01000062.1:12204-28864 GCF_002379485.1 Methylophaga sp. UBA4204
TATTGCCGACTTTTGTGCGGTTCCATAGATGTGAGTGACCGATTTGCACCAGATCAACCTGGTGTTTAAGCAATAATGGTTCAATATCTCTAAGCCAAATATCGTCTTTAAGTAGATATTGATAACGTATTTCACGGATGTTGGGCAGCTTAGGCAATACGGTGTTTTGCCAATCTTGCGGGCTGATGGGAAAAGTTAGCTCGGTCAGTATTTCGATATTGTTTTCATCTGTTTCTACCAGTTGCATCAGTGGATTTGCCAGCACCGGTACAACATTATCGCCCAGTCCAAATACCCCTTGATGAGCGAGTACAACTTTGTATTTTGCCTCTTTAAATGCATCAGAATGCAACACACTTTCAAGCCATTGGTATTGCTCTGACTGGGTATCAAAACGCTCGAACATAAATTCGCCAAAGCCCCATGCATCAGGAGTTTGCAACTCGGATAAGGCTTCTACAAACTTGCTGCGATGCTGACCGCTTACATTCCATGATCGCCAAATCCGTGAAACATTCATCGAAATCAGAAAAACGTCCCCAAACGCCATGGCGTAATATTCTTTACCACCGGGACTGTCGTCCGGAAAGGTAAAAACATCCAGATAAGTTTGCTGATTATGCGAATTATCCTGAATCCATTGTGCTTTGCGTTGAGGATCATTGTCGGGATTGATTTGCTCTTTAAGCTGCTCATAAGCGATTTCGGCATACCAGCGCGGTTGAGGATCATTAAAGCTATTGTTCATTCGGTGATCAGATTGCTGAGGGAGAAAACGCCCCATCACTTCATGATTACCGATAGCAGCAAATAGTGGGACATGTTGCAAAATTTCACCGCCGTTGTAGACCGCGTCGGGTTTGAGTTGTTGATAGCGTCCCTGCAGCGTCGGGAAAAAGGGTGGTGCACCGTCTTCGAGTTGATCAAACCATTCCGATGCACGATCGGGGATATTGACCAGATCACCGGCAAAGAAAACCGCATCGGGTAGACCGATTGTTTCCACCACTTTCTGATAGTTGGCTGGAGAGTTGGTTTTTGATTGCAGATCCGAGGTAAGTAGAATTTTCAGTGGCGTATTTTTTTCTGGCAACGGCGTAAGGCTATAGCTGTCACTGAGAAGAACCTGTCCCTCATCGGTTATGCTTTTCACCTGATAATTCAGCCGCACACCGGCCCTGAGTGACGATGCTGTCGCTTCATGGCGGTAGACCTTTCTCAGTGTAAGAGTTTGATAATCCCTACCGGGTTGGGATGAATCTGCATCCTCAAACATGCTGGTCATCTTGGTGGTTGTGGCATCAGCAATCAGTCCATCACCATAGTGCAGTTGATGGCTTTGCCCGGCAAAGTTGGTAAACCAGACCACATTGACTGAATCTGCCGTGGGCAGTTGAAGAAAAGGATCGCTCAGAAAATCGCTATTTTCTTCGATGCTTTCCGGTACTTTTTTGACCACTGCTACTCCTGACGCATGAAATCCTGATAAAAAAACGAAACCCGTGATGATAAGACACAATTGAAATAACTTTGTCGTCAACATCCTGCGCGCTCTCAGATAGAGTGTAAGTGAATTTTTCTATCGAGTATCGTTAAAGCTCGTTACCAAAGGATGATCAGGAGTTGATTTGGCTAAAATTTTTTTGTAATGACTCTTTCAACCATTGAAATAACGAATGTGATTTTTGAACAGCACTACAGTCATCAAGTATTCTTTCTCAACAAAACAGGCGTCATGAGCGACGCAGTTCAGATGGATTTGATATAGATAGATAGGCCAAGCTAAAGGGAGCGTTGCTAAATGAAATTGTTTATTGCTGACAAACCTACTCAACGTCGGCATTTGGGATTATGGCTGCTGACATTGTTGATTGTTGTGTTGGTTGGTATGGGCTTTTATCACGTCTACAAACCGCTACCTCCCGGGTTGGATATTTTTGCCTCCGAGCGCTCTGCTACCGATGTGCAGTTTTTGGCGGACAGAACGTTTACCAGCACGGATGGTGAACGCCATACCGATCAACAGATATTCGATGCCATTTTTGAGATGATTGCCGGTGCCCGTCGATTTGTGCTGGTGGATATGTTTTTATTCAACGATTTTCAGGGCCAGCTGTCGGAGACACACCGCCCTCTCTCTGACGAACTGACAGATGCTCTGATTGCCCAGAAAAGGCGCTACCCGACGCTTGATATACAGGTTATTTCCGATCCACTGAATACTCTTTATGGTGGACGCCCTTCGCCACATTTTGCTCAACTTGAAGCGGCAGGTATTTCTGTCACATTGACCGATTTAACTCGCTTACGCGATAGCAACCCGGCATATTCTGCCTTCTGGCGTCTGTTTATTCAGCCCTTTGGTAATGATGAAGGGGAACTGTTGCCCAATCCTTTTGGGGAGGGACGGGTTTCGCTGCGGAGTTATCTTGCCATGCTTAACTTCAAAGCCAACCATCGCAAACTGATCATTGCCGATGATGGGACGCAACTTTCAGCATTGGTTACTTCTGCCAATCCTCATGATGGTAGTAGTGCTCACGGTAATGTGGCGTTGCGGTTTAATGGGGCCGCAGCCTGGGATTTGTTTGACAGCGAAGCAGCGGTGCTGGAGTTTTCGGATGCCCCCGTTCCAATACCTGAAGTAGCACAGATATCAGAGGCGAGCAGTAACGGTCTTACCGTTCAGGTGGTTACCGAACGCTCTGTTGAGCGAGCCTCAATTGAGATGATTGATGGAGCCGGGTCTGGCGATAAGTTGGATATGGCGATGTTCTATCTTTCTGACCGAGACATAGTAAACGCACTCAAGCGGGCGGCAGAGCGCGGCGTGAGCATGAGGGTTTTGCTGGATCCCAATAAAGATGCCTTTGGTCGGAAGAAAAATGGTGTACCTAATCGTCCTGTGGCCCATGAACTAGTAGAAGCGGGCATTACCGTGCGCTGGTGCAATACGCATGGCGAGCAATGTCACGCAAAATGGCTGATGCATCGAGGGGGTGATGACCAAAGTGCAATGATGCTTGGCTCAACCAATTTAACCCGTCGCAATCTGCATAACCTAAATCTTGAAACCAGTGTGGTTCTGCGTGGATCTGCTGAGGCTGAACCTTTGCAGCGCGGCCAGAATTGGTTTGAAGAGCGCTGGAATAACAGGAATCAGCGAAATTACAGCGTAGGTTATACCCAGTATGCCGATGAACGAATCTGGCCGCGTATGCTTTATCGCATTATGGAAGCCACCGGAATCAGCACTTTTTAAGTTTCTCTCTGCAAAAGCAAACTAAATCGGCTTTTTTTAAATGGACTTACATTTGCAAACACCAATCAAAGTGAGTAAATCAGACTTGGCTTTCTCTTGACGCCTTATATTTCAGCACTCCGCGGGCTTTCGGAAAGAGTGTAGAGCAATTTTTCTAAGGGATATTGGTAAAGCGTATTGCCAAAAAAATTAAAGAAGAATTTTGATCAGCTGTAAGTTGAAAACGCAGGCAAATTTACATCCTTAAAAAAACCACCGCTAAACCGGAGGATAATGATAGTAACATCGGTATCAGTACACGTGTGCCCAATCCAACGGTTCCGATGCCAAGAGCCAGACTTGCTTTGAAAAGATTGTTAACCATAGCGGCGATAATAATTGCTAACACTGCAGTAGCCGCCATTAAATCCTCACGTGCCATGCGGGTCAGGGATAAGGTAATAGCATCCACATCTGTCAGTCCGGAAATAGCAGCCAGTAGAAAGACTCCTGCATCACCCATCACATTTTTCAACCATTCGCCGAGCAATAAAATCACTACCAGTAATAAACCAAAAAGCAGAGCAGAGCGTAGTTCCAGTGGATTCTGCCCTTGAGGCTGACTTACGTTAACTGAGCCGGAGTGTTGCCACCATATCAGTGCAGCTGAGCCATAAAGAAGGCCTCCCATTACGATGACAGGTATCAGCAACTCTTTCAGCAACGGTGGATAAATCAGTGCAGCATAAAGCAGAATGCGTGGGAACATAGTGCCGCATGCAATGAGGATTCCTGCGGCCAGGAGCGGGCTTAGCTGACGTGAGTTTGACTGTCTTGAAAGGCGTGAAAAATGTAAAGTTAGCGCAGTTGATGAGCTGAGACCTGCAAACAGGCTGGTAAACATGATACCGCGTGTCGAACCACCGAAACGCATAGCAAAATAACCGATGAAACCAATTGCAGCGATGAGCACCACCATCCACCAGATTTCTCTGGGATTGAGTACATCGCCCGGCCCAAACCCTTCGTTTGGCAATAACGGCAGCACCACCACGGAAATCAGCAGAAGTTTCAGTCCTGCGTCCAGTTCATTGGCTTCCAATGTTTTCAGAAAACGATGAATAGATTCTTTGTTATCTAGAATCGTTGCAGTCACAACTGCAGCGGCAGCTGCGATCACAGGTTGTCCGGCAACTACCAGCGCACCAAAGCAAAATGTCAGTACCTGACCCACCCAACTGGTAATACTGAAATCTTGCTGCTGTCGGTTTTGCATCAAAAACCCGGCAAGTCCGGCCAATGCAACCATAACCAACAATATTGCAGGTACCCAGTTACCCAATTCGCGGCCGAGTTGAACTGACAGGCCACCAAGCAAACCAAGGAGCGCGTGCGTGCGAATTCCTGCAACGCGTTGTCCTGCTGCTTTATCACGGGCGAGCCAACCACGTTGTAATCCGATTAAGGCACCCAGAGCTAGAGCAATACCGAGAGCAAAAAGGTCCTGGCTGACTGCGCCGAGAAAATCACTCAGTTGGTACATTAAAATAATTCCTGATTAATGACTGACAAGCATTATAAGCATCAGCTGGTACTCTTTAGTAAGCATTGTAATAATAATTAACAGTAATTAAAGATCAACGAATCCAAATAAAATCATGGGAATGCAATGCTTAAATTAAGATCCGTAAAATTGATTTACCGAAGATAACTTGTCAGTATAAATCCACAACTTACTTTGTTTCGCTTATTAAGCTAAAGCCTGAGCAACCAAAAGGAGATGTTATGGATATCGACTTTACCGGTGAATATTTGGTTAATGATCAAGATGTGACGTTTTATGCCATAGTCAATAATCAGACGGTGGCATGTATTGTTTCTACAGCGGCCCTTGATGAGTTGGCTGACCCGGATGATGAGATGGATGCTGAAACCGTGTTTCTGGAGCATCAATATAAATTTGAAGAGATTGCTGAGGGATTGATCCTCAACCATAAAGTAGTTGATGGCGAACTACATATTGATCGGGGTGAGTTGTAATTATTCTGTTTAAGGTTCACTGGCTCCGGGATTATTCGTTTTGAAAAAATCTGCCAATTGCCAAGAAGATGATGCGTTTGCATTGCTGAATGAGGTTCGTGGTTGTCGGATTTGTGCTGAGAAGTTGCCGGTTGAGCCACGACCCGTTTTGCAATTTCATCCTGCTGCACGAATTCTGATTGCCGGGCAGGCCCCAGGCCGAAAAGTACATGAAAGCGGAATTCCGTTTGATGATGCCAGCGGTGATAGATTGCGAGCCTGGCTTGGCATATCACGCGATGTTTTCTACGACGAACAGCAGGTTGCTATTCTGCCCATGGGATTTTGCTATCCGGGGACGGGTAAGTCAGGTGATTTACCACCCCGACCGGAATGTGCTCCGACGTGGCGTGACGACTTGCTGTCCAAATTGGAAAATATTCAATTGACCTTGGTGGTTGGCCAATATGCTCAGGCTTATCATTTTGCTGATAATAAGGCCTCACTCACCGAAAAAGTCTTAGCATGGCATGAACTATGGCCACACGTTGTGCCTTTGCCACATCCAAGTCCGCGCAATAATCGCTGGTTGAAAAACAATCCATGGTTTGAACAAACGTTATTACCGGATTTACGTCATCGGGTGGCCGAAGTTTTATCCGACTCGCAAGAGGCTACATAAGCTGGTCGTGGGGGAAATGCAAAACGACATAATTGAATGTTATATATAGTCGAGAATCGACGATTTTATATATGAATTTGCAGATTTCTGCATGCTCCGGTTCTATTTAAGAGGTAAAGATGATGAAATCGCTACCAGACAATGTTGTTGCATATAAACGCACGCCGGAATTTGATGAGAGCTCTATCCCCACCGGTTTACTGAACAATCACCAAACCAAGGAGGGCGTATGGGGAAAGATTGTGGTTGTAAGTGGAAAATTGCTTTATACCATTCAGGATCCATTCGAAGAAATCCTGTTGGATTCAGATAAATATGGTGTGGTGGAGCCCGCTGTTTTGCATCAGGTAAAACCGATTGGGCATGTCGATTTTTTTGTCGAGTTTTACCAGTAATGAGTATTACAAGTCCCTTTAACCAAAATTATTGTCGGCAAGATCGCATAACAGCGGATAATTGGTTGGTACTAGGGTTTATTAATTGGAGACAACAAAATGAAAATACTGGCATTAGTGGTAAGTCTGTCAGCTGCATTAGTCCTCACCGGCTGTGCAGTGAAAACTTCCGGTGTTAAAAAAGTTGGCCCTGATACCTATACGGTTTCAGCTGACCATCTGAATGCCTCCACGGCAAAAGCTTCTGTTCTTGAACAAGCTGGTGAGTATTGCGTCAGTCAGGGAAAAGAGCTACTGGTCACTAAAACCCTGAAACGGCAAAAGGTGAAATATTTTTATGATGTAACTTTCCTGTGTCTGGATGAAGGTGACCCACGGTTGGTAAGTCCGGAATACGAAACTACGGTTGAGCCGAGATAATCACGGCTATTCGTCATTAACAAATCCGGCAGATCGAATCGTTCTGTCGGGTTTGGTATGAAAGAGGTTAGATAGCAATCAGCCTCATTTTGCTCTATGGTTAACACAATGAAGTGATGTATTTGCCTCCGCATTTCTTGCGTCCATTTTCCCTCGCTTGATATACCCTGTTTTGCTTAAGCGTCGTTGATAAACCGCAAAAACTTTTCCGATACTTTAGCGCTGAATGTACTGACCGTGACGTGGTTATTTACAGCTCAATAAACTTTTAATGGAGAACTAGAATGATCGTAACGTTTAGCACCAAGGCTTACGCCGATATCACCATGTTTGGTGATGTGGCCAAAGATATGTTGAAGATTATGGGGCATAGCGGCACCATTCCAGGCGCCTTTCAGCCGCAGGACTTACCATCGGCTTTATCAAAACTGCAAACAGCGGTTGATTCCAGTAAAGCAGCTGAGCAGGATCCTCAAGATGGTGAATTTAAACCGGGCCTGTCACAAAGAGCATTACCGTTAATTAATCTGTTAAACGCAGCAATTGATGCCAATGCCGATGTTATGTGGGAAGGTAAATAAAACTATTCACAATTTTCTGGATTAACGCACCTTAACCTGTCAGAACGGACGAAACGAATAAGATCAATAGGCCCTGATATTTTGTGCGGTATGATTAACCTTTATTCGATATAACGATTGGCGTTAAATCAGCCAGCAGACGGGGAGTCATATCGTGGAACCGGCTTATTTTATTTATGCTTTTGCAGGTGGATTGCTGGCGATGATTTTACGCCTGCCACCACTGGCAGGATTTCTTGCCGCCGGTTTTTTACTCAACTATTCGGGTTATGAGCTAACACCAACGCTTGAGGCCATCGCCAGTCTTGGTGTGACCTTATTATTGTTTACCATTGGACTTAAGCTCAATATTCGCACCTTATTGCAATCTGAAGTATGGGGAGTGGCAAGCTTACATATCACCCTCTCAAGTCTGTTATTTGTAGGATTCCTCGGCTTACTCAAGTTCGGTGGTATTTTGCTGATGCAATCTACCGACTGGACAGCGATAGTGATTCTGGCCTTTGCCTTGTCATTTTCCAGTACGGTGTTTGCCGTTAAAGTCCTCGAAGAGCGCAGTGAAACCCAATCGTTTTATGGCCGCGTAGCGATTGGTATTCTGATCATGCAGGATATTTTTGCAGTGATTTTTCTCTCTGCCACTACGGGCACGATGCCGTCAGTTTGGGCTTTAGGTCTGTTTTTACTGATTCCGGCTGCCCCTTTTTTAAGACAATTACTGGATCGCCTTGGACATGGCGAAATGCAGGTATTGTTCGGCTTTGTGCTGGCACTGGTGGTAGGTTATAAGCTGTTTGAAATGGTGGGCTTAAAAGGTGATTTGGGTGCATTGATTATGGGTGTTTTGCTGGCACCGCATAAAACATCAGCCAATCTGGCGCGTTCTTTATTCAATATTAAAGAGTTGTTTCTGGTCGGCTTTTTTCTATCGATTGGTCTGACCGCTTTACCCAGTTGGGAGCATGTTGGGCTGGCGTTGCTGTTATTAGTGCTGTTGCCGTTGAAAACCTTGTTGTTTGTGCTCATGTTCCCACGGTTCAGGTTGCGTATCCGTACCTCGGTGTTAACCTCACTCACCCTGACCAATTATTCGGAATTTGGTCTGATTGTGGCTGCATTGGCGATGTCTGAGGGCTGGCTCAGCAATGATTGGATGGTGATACTTTCTTTATCTGTTGCCATGAGCTTTGTAGTGTCAGCCATTTTGAACAACTACAACGAGCGGATATATCAGCTAAGCAAGTGCCGATTAACAGAGGTGCCGACAGACCAGTTACATTTGCATGATAAACCAATTGAATTGAATTCAACTCAGGTAGTTATTTTGGGAATGGGTAAGATCGGTCGTGGGGCGTATCAGCGTTTGCAGCAAAAATACGGCTTAAAAGTACTCGGTGTTGATAATGATCAAAATAAAATCAGTCGTTTAAATGAGCGATTCAGGATCGTGGAAGGCGATGCTGTTGACTCCGACTTTTGGAATAAATTGCTGATGAGCGATCAGATACAACTGGTGGTACTGGCCATGCCGCATCATGCCGGTAATGTGTATGCGCTTAAACAACTGAGAGGACGTGACTTTAAAGGCCATGTTGCAGCCATTGTGGAATATCCCGATGAAGTTGAGCGTCTGAAGAATCTCGGTGCTGATGAAGTATTTGAAGTCTATGAAGGCGCAGGTTTATCGCTGGCGGATCAGGCAATGCAGAGGATTGAGATTAAAGACTAATTTGGACTTGTGGGCTGCTTAAAAGCAGCCCTGCCATTTTAAAGATTTTTCTCTATTTCCAATTTGACCGTTTGGCTTGCTGGAGTTTTTCATAGCCTGCCAATAACGCATTATGTCGTTCAAACCCTTCCAGGCTGAGGCCGGGGCAATGCAGATTGTGGAATAGTTTTTCACCTTCGACGATTTGAATGCCATCATCGACATTTTGCTGACCATACATTAATGCCAGGCCTTTGGTGTATTCAGCGTAATCACGTTCATCATCCCATTTGATTTCCAGCAGTGCTTTCAGACAACGGTAAAATAAAATATTCTGCTCGCTGCCCTGATCCAAAGCCAGACACCAGTCAATCCAGTCAATTGCTTCTTCATCTTCCAATGCCAGATAGAGCATGGCTTTGAGTTCGCCAAGACGAATATCTGCCCATAAAGTGCCGGGATCTGCGGCCAGCCCGATAAACGGTGCGACGGGAGTTTGATCGTTATAACCGCCTTCATCCAGGCGATCCAGAATATCCTGCCATTGTTCCGGGTCACCATCTTTCAGAGTCAGGAAATCCTCGCGGAATAATGCGCCTTCATTATTGTTTTCCCACACCAGTTCATCAACGGGATAAATATCCGACATGCCCGGCACCAGAATCCGGCAGGCGTAAACATCAAGGTGACTGTAATCGGCAATGTAGATATCAAATCCAAGTTGATGGATTTTATCGGTCAGGAATTTGAATTCGTCAGCGGTGGCATCATCATAATCCCAGTCGAAGAAATCATAGTCCGGTGTTTCACGGAAAAAGTCGTTAGAGATATAACCGCTGGAATCGATAAAGTGCATTTCCAGATTGGCGGGGGAAGCGACTTCATCGAGATCAAATGTTGGTGGGTGGAAAACATCCAGCTGATCCAGACCGCGTCCCTGTAATAGCTCTGTGACAGTCCGTTCCAGCGCCACTTCAAAACTTGGATGTGCCCCAAACGAGGCAAATACTGACCCGTCTTTAGGATTAATCAGTGTGACGGACATTACCGGAAATTGACCGTCCAGAGAGGCATCGGCCACTTTTAAGTGATAGCCATGATCACGCAGTTCCTGTAATGCCTGTTGGATTTTTGGATAACGGTTTAATACTTCATCCGGTACTTCGGGCAGACAGATACCTTCAGCAATAATTTTGTTTTTCACATAGCGTTCAAAGACTTCGGATAAGCCTTGAACCCGGGCTTCATTCTGGGTATTACCGGCCGACATACCATTGCTGACGTAAATATTGCCGATAAGGTTGACTGGAATATAACGAACTTCGCCATCACCAAGGCGTTGATAAGGCACTGCACAGATACCGCGTTCGCCATCGCCGGAATTGGTATCAAACAACATGTCCGGGGTCAGTTCATTTTCCGGATCAAAATATTTCCACAGGCTTTCATCCATCAAGCCTTCGGGCATTTCATCACTATCCATGTCAAACCAGCGTTCGTTGGGATAATGCACAAATTCACTATTGCTGTGATGTTCGCCCAGATAGAAGTCGGCAAAGAAATAATTGCAGCTGAGCCGTTCGAAATATTCACCCAACGCACTGGCAAGACAGGCTTTTTCGCTACTGCCTTTGCCATTGGTAAACATCAAAGGACAGGTTTTATCACGGATATGGACTGAATAAACATTGCTGACCGGGTTAAGCCAGGATGCTTCTTCGATATCAAAACCAAACGACTTTAGTTTGGCCTGCATGGTGGCGATACTGGTTTCCAGATCGCTGTCTTTGCCTTTGATAAATGTTTTCTCAGTCATGGTGGATTCTCACTTGGATAAAAAAGCCCCCAATAACGGGGGCTCTTTCAATTAGCCGATTTAGAATCACATCTTAACAGTTCGGCAGATTTAGATTCTGACTAGTTGTCTGGAGGTCAAACGTATAAAACGAATCGTTTTATTTGCGACCCAAAGCCAAAAAGCCACCAACGACTACCGCAACTGCGCCACCGATGATGTACCACATGGTTTCATCAGTAAAACGCCCAGTGAACGTTTCGGTCACTTGATCGCCCAATGATTGTGAGGCATTAAAACCAAATACCAACAAGATAATGCCGATAACTACTAAAATTATGCCTAAAAGCTTTTGACCACCCATGTTCTCTCTCCTGTTAGCGATTTATTTTTTTAAGTTCTCCATGGGTGTTCTGGTAAGTCACAAACGCCGATTGTTTCAACGCCTGCACGTGCAACCAGATCATCATTTTCAACCGAGCTGCCACTTACCCCAATCGCACCTGACATAAAGCCTTCAACATCAACGATTGGCACACCGCCTGGAAAAGTAATCATGCCATCATTTGAATGTTCGATGCCATATAAAGGCTGACCCGGTTGAGATAATTGACCGATTTCACCACTGGGCATACCAAAATACACCGCCGTACGGGCTTTTTTGATAGCAATATCAATACTGCCAACCCAGGCATCATCCATACGATAGAATGCTTTCAACGCGCCACCGGAGTCAACTACAGCAATACACATACGGGTGTCAGTTGATTCAGCTTTTTTGAGGGCGCCATCAATCGCTTTTTTAGCCGCTTCTGAAGTAACGTGCATGGTTATCTCCTTAATTGAGTTGCTGGATCAGAAACTGTTGAAAAAGTATTTTTTCAACAACTATATTTCATGGAGAAAATAGGACCCAGACAGGGTTTAAGATTTATATTGAAATCTTAATTTTAATAAATGCCTTTCTACTGTAAGCGGCCTCGATATAAACGCAATAACATAAGTCAAAACCCTTGATAACTATTGATTACAGGAAAAGTCTATGAAAGCAGTTTTTTTACTAGTGATGATATTAACGAGTGTATTTATTAATCAGGCAATTGCAGAAGATCGGCGTTTAATCCAGCAACAACTTGATGAAGCTTGTGAAACGGCAAGGTTGGAAAAGTTGGCGCCTATCCGGGAAAAATATGCAGCAGAGTGCGTTGCTGAGTGGGATCGCAGCCAGCAATATTGTGATCGTTTCTATAGCGATTATGGTAATAAGGGGGGCGACCAGCCGGTATTGTTTTATGATTTACCGGAATGCGAGAAAGCCTGGAATTACCAGCAACGATATCGCAGTGCAGATTAAAGCCAGCTTAATGGAACACCTTGTATAACGAATTGGTTAAACAGTTTTGTATAACAGCCTGTAAAATTTAGCGCAATTTATTTGTTCAGGGAATCAGAGTGGAGCAACGCGGTAAGGAACATTTTATTGGGCTGGAATGGCTGCGGTTTTTGCTCGGTTTATATATCGTTGTTTTTCACACGTTACATACTTATAAACTCAAAGAAAAAGCCCCCTGGTTGATGGATATGGTTGGTGTGGGTTTTTTTGCCACCAGCAGTTTTTTTGTATTGTCCGGATTTCTTTTAGCGCATGTTTATTGCCGAAACGGTGAACTACGCGAAGCAGCGACCAGCTTTTGGGCAAAGCGCTTTTCTAACTTATATCCGCTACATGTTTTTTCATTGCTGCTCACGTTTTCGGTACTGACCATTATCAATTATCTGGGCCTTCCTCCAGATGATGTGAAAGCCACAGTACGGTTTGTGGTGTATGACACAAATGTGGATTTGGGTGAAGCAGGACGGGCATCAATTGAACATTACATGAGTAATAGTGAGTTACTAATTAATTCGTTGTTGCAGATATTCATGTTGCAGGCCTGGAACCCTTTTTATCTGACGTTTAACGCGCCATTATGGTCAATTTCGACGTTGTTTTTCTTTTATCTGACTTTTCCTTTTGCTGCGCCGTATCTGATGCGGGTAAAACATAAAATTCTGTGGCTTTCAGCATTGATGCTGATTTACCTTATTCCACCTCTATTGGTTATTTGGAATGGCGATTACGGTATGCCATTTACTGGCATGTTACATCGCATGCCGATTATTCGTATTCCAGAGTTTTTTGCTGGCATTCTCTGCTATGCCCTGTTTCGTCAGCTGCGAGATAGTGGGCGTGATCCACAATTCATGATGCGAATCCTGATGGGGTTGTTTGTCATGCTGTGTTTTCTCGGCGCGATATGGCTGCTTAGAGGCGAACGTTACTGGTATTTCCTTCTGCATAACGGTTTGTTATTGCCGGCACAGCTGATGTTGATTTATCTGTGCGCTTTAGCAGGAACGCCACGCAATGAATGGTTTAACAACTGGTCACGTCGGCTGGGTGCAGCATCATTGCCATTGTTTGTATTGCATGTGCCTGCCTTTGTATTATTTTCCCGATCAGAAAAAATACTTAATGTACTGTCGATTGAGTGCTTGCAGAACTGGAACAGCTGCGCGGTTCAGGCAAGCGAACAAAGCTTATCGATTTGGTTTTATCCATTGTTCCTGCTGCTGACCGTTATCTTGTGTATCTGGTCAATGGAGCACGCGGTGGTGCCTACCCGTAAGTGGATATTAAAACGGTTGCCATTTACGGCAATCAAGCAATCCTGATTTTTTATGTGCCAATGGCGGCCTGATTCTATGTATAAGCAAAATTCATTTTCAGTCACAACAGAGGCAGTTATGAAAGATCAACAGACCCTAACAAATCGCTCAGGACGTTCATCCACATTTTTCAGTCGGTTTGTTGCCATCAGCTTGTTGATGATCTCAAGCAGTCTTTATGCCTTTTCACTCGACGATGTCGCTGAAAAAGCTCAGGCACTGGTCAAACAGGACTATGTCAAACCACAAAGCAATCTGCCCGCAGAGTTCAGTCAGATGCAGTTTGCCGATTACATGAAAATCCAGCCAAGAGCAGAGCAATTTCATTGGAAGGAACAGCAAACGCCATTCCGACTGGCGTTTTATCATCAAGGAATGCACTTTAAAGTGCCGGTAAAGATTAATGAGATCCTACCTAATGGCATGACGGAAATTAACTACGATCCGGAAAATTTCTCTTTTGGTGATTTAACTTTTGAAAAAGCCACCACGGCGAATCTGGGGTATGCCGGTTTTCGTGTTTTATATCCCATCAATAAAGCGGATAAATACGATGAAATCATGAGTGTGTTGGGCGCGAGTTATTTCAGGGTGATTGGTGAGGATCAGGTTTATGGTCTCTCGGGGCGAGGGATGAATATTGATACTGCGGTTGCTGATGATATTGCAGAAGAGTTTCCGGAATTTCGTGAATTCTGGATTCAGCGTCCCCAATCCGGTGAAGAGAATCTGGTGATTTATGCATTGCTGGATTCGCCTAGCGCGACGGGAGCTTATCGTTTTGATTTACAACCAGGCACCGATACCGTGCTGGATGTCGAAGCAAAAGTGTATTTGCGTAAAGACGTTCATGAGCTAGGTCTGGCGACACTTACCAGTATGTTTTTATATGATGGCCGACAACCACCGAGCCAGCATAATTTCCGCCCACAAATTCATGATTCGAACGGGTTAGCCATTCATGCTGGAAACGGGGAAAGGATTTGGCGTCCGCTGAATAACCCGGATGGGGTGTCTGTGAGTACTTGGCAGGTCGAAAACCCGAAAGGCTTTGGTTTGTTGCAGCGCGGCCGTGAGTTTTCGCGCTTTCAGGAATTGGATGATTTATACCATTTACGACCAAGTGCCTGGATTGAAACCAAAAGTGCCTGGGGTAAAGGTCGCATCAAATTGATTGAATATCGCACAGCAGATGAGACTAATGACAATATCGGGACTTTCTGGATTCCGGATAATCTTCCGCCGCTGGGGGAGCCGCTAGAAATGTCTTATCGGATCCATTGGACGCTGGATGAGCCGTCATTGGCAGACCCCAATATTGCCTGGGTGTCACAAACATTACGTTCTGCAGGTGAAGACAAACAAGCCAATCTGATTCGTGATTTGGATGAAACCATATTATTGCAAGTGGATTTTGAAGGACCGGTATTGACAGAGCGGGGTGAACATCAAGTACCAGCAACACAAATCAGTATCAGTGAGCATGCCGAAATTTTAAGCAGCCACTTACGTTATAACCCAGCCACCAAAGGCTGGCGTTTAATGATGCGTACGCAGATTCATGATCCAAATAAAGTGGTAGAAATGCGTGCCGCGCTGGTCGATGAACATCAGCAACCCTTATCCGAAACATGGAGCTATCAGATTCCTGTTGGCTATGCTGTAACCCGCTGAAAAAATTACTAGAAGGCTCAGCCCAGCATAGACAAGTGATTTGTTTTACGGTGACTAATTTTGCGCTAACAAAAACAATCACTTGTCTGTACTCTAAGGCGTAAAAAGCGTATGCTGTGCGCCCTTTATCACTGACTGATTTTATGGCCGGAAAACTTTTTATCAGAACCTTTGGCTGCCAGATGAACGAGTACGACTCGAACAAGATGGCCGAGGTGCTTGCTGCGTCACATCAATTGGAAACAACCGATATCGCTGAAGATGCCGATGTGTTGTTGCTTAATACCTGTTCGATTCGTGAAAAAGCTCAGGAAAAGGTTTTTCATCAACTGGGTCGCTGGAAGCGCTGGAAAGATAAAAAACCACATCTGGTGATTGGGGTTGGCGGTTGTGTGGCCAGTCAGGAAGGTGAGGCGATTCGTAAACGTGCGCCTTATGTCGATCTGATTTTTGGACCACAAACTCTGCATCGACTGCCCACCATGTTGGACGATGTCAGAAAAAATAATAAACCGGAAATTGATATTTCGTTTCCGGAAATCGAAAAGTTCGATAATTTGCCTGCGCCAAAAGCCGATGGCCCAACAGCATTTGTTTCCATCATGGAAGGTTGCAGCAAGTACTGCACATTCTGTGTTGTGCCGTATACCCGGGGTGAAGAAGTCAGTCGTCCAGTGGGTGCTGTGTTACGAGAGATTCGACAACTGGCCGCCCAGGGCGTGCGTGAAGTCAATCTGTTAGGACAAAACGTTAATGCCTATCGCGGTATTATTGAAGATGATGAAACCGCTGATCTGGCGTTATTGATTCACTATGTCGCAGCAATTGAAGGTATTGAGCGAATTCGCTTTACTACCTCGCATCCGGTGGAATTTTCCGATTCATTGATCGAAGCGTTTGCCGAAATTCCGGAATTGGTCAACCACCTGCATTTACCGGTGCAGTCCGGCTCAGATCGAATTCTGGCGATGATGAAACGCGGCCATACTGTTGCGCAATATATTGAAAAAATTGAGCGGGTCAAAAAAATCCGTCCGAATCTGAGTATGTCGAGCGATTTTATTGTCGGATTTCCTAATGAAACCGAAGAAGATTTCAACGCGACGATGGCGTTGATTAATCAGATAGGTTTTGATCACTCTTTTAGCTTTATATACAGCGCACGTCCTGGTACACCAGCAGCGATGTTTAATGATTCAGTTTCTGATGAAGAGAAAAAACAGCGTCTGCAAATTATGCAGGATCGTTTACGTGAGCTTGAAAATGCTGTGAGTGAATCGATGCTTGGTACGGTGCAACGTGTCTTGGTAGAGCGTGCTGCACATCGCGATGCCGGTGAAATCGCCGGCAGAACTGAAAATAATCGGGTCGTCAATTTCCCCGGTGATATTGCGCTGGTGGGCAAGTTTGTCGATGTGCGTGTCACAGAGGCACAC
>NZ_DFTU01000062.1:28994-29502 GCF_002379485.1 Methylophaga sp. UBA4204
GTGTCACAGAGGCACACACCAACTCCTTGCGAGGAGAACTTCTTGCTGATAGCGTTATCCTCTAACTCCTTTTTGGAATCTAAGTTGTGGTCACTCCAGCTGTTACAGTTGACACGATAAGCTTTGAATTAAGTCCTGCGGATAATCCCCGCCTAGCCAACCTATGTGGTCATCTGGATGAACATATCCGGATGATGGAACGTGGATTTGGTGTGGAAATCAATAACCGTGGTGGCAAGTTCCAGATCATCGGTAAGCCGGATATTCTGGCTGAAGTACAGGATGTGATACATGCCTTGTATGCTGACACCGCCCAATCTGTTCTGGAACCGGAACAGGTACATCTGGCGATTCGTGAATCGGGTGGCACTGAAACCACCGGGTTTGAAGAAGAAAAAGAAGTTACCATCAAAACCAAACGCGGCCTGATTAAGGCGCGGGGTGAAAATCAACAAGCCTATTTGCGTCGGGTAATGACGCATGACATCAACTTTGGTGTGGGACCTGC
>NZ_DFTU01000062.1:29639-42804 GCF_002379485.1 Methylophaga sp. UBA4204
GCCGGTACCGGTAAAACCTATCTGGCGGTTGCCTGTGCGGTAGAAGCGCTGGAACGCGACTTTGCCAGACGTATTGTGCTGGTCAGACCGGCGGTTGAAGCCGGTGAAAGACTTGGTTTCCTGCCAGGTGATCTGGCCCAGAAAGTGGATCCATATTTACGGCCTTTATTTGATGCGCTCTATGAAATGCTGGGTTTTGAACGTGTTGCCAAACTGATTGAACGCAATGTGATCGAAGTAGCGCCACTGGCATATATGCGTGGCCGTACTTTGAATGAATCGTTTATTATTCTGGATGAAGCACAAAACACCACGGTTGAGCAGATGAAAATGTTTCTGACCCGTCTGGGATATAACTCGACAGCGGTGATCACCGGCGATATTACCCAGGTGGATTTGCCGGGTTCCACCCGTTCAGGTCTACGTCATGCCATTGAAGTCTTAAAAGATATTGAAGGCATTGGCTTTACTTTTTTCCAGGCAAAAGACGTGGTGCGTCATTCCTTGGTGCAGAAAGTTATTCTGGCTTACGAAAAGGCTGAAACAAAGTCGTGAACGTCATTATCGATTTGCAGCAGGCAACTGATGCAGATGTGCCATCTGAACAACAATTTCAACTCTGGGCCAGTGCTGCGCTGGCGGAAGTCAACGAAGACTGTGAATTAAGCATTCGCCTGGTCGATGAAGCCGAAAGTGCCGAATTGAATAATGATTATCGCGGCAAAAACTATCCGACCAATGTTTTATCATTTCCCTTTGAGTCACCTGTGCCGCTAGAACCTATGTTGTTAGGTGATCTGGTGCTGTGTGTTCCGGTAGTAGAGCGTGAAGCTGCCGAGCAAGAGAAAACCATAAATGATCATTGGGCACATTTAATTGTGCATGGCTGTTTGCATTTACTTGGCTATGATCATATTGAAGACGATGAGGCAGAATTAATGGAATCGTTGGAAATTAAAATTTTACACAAGCTTGATATTAACAATCCTTATACAGAGCAGAGGGTTACATCATGAGTGAGGGACGACCGAGTCGCTCAGACAGTCCAGTTTCCTGGGTGCGAAAATTAAGTAATCTGTTCCTGGAACCTAAAGACCAGGAACAGTTGATTGAATTACTACGCAATGCTTCTGAACGGCATATTCTCGATGCCGAAGCTTTGTCGATTGTCGAGGGCGCTTTGAGCGTCTCACAGATGCAAGCTCGCGACATTATGATTCCGCGTTCACAGGTGGTGATGGTTTCTCGAGATGCGCCACCGGAAGAAACACTTAAGCTGGTCACGGAAACATCGCATTCACGGTTTCCAGTGATTGATGATGATCGTGATGATGTTATCGGGATTCTGCTCGCCAAGGATTTGCTGGCGGCAGTGGTCAGCTCTGGTGAGTTTAATTTTGATCTGCGTGAATTGTTACGTCCAGCGGTGTTTATCCCTGAAAGTAAGCGTTTAAATGTTCTGCTGCGTGAATTTCGTGCCCGTCGTAATCATATGGCAATCGTTGTGGATGAGTATGGCGGTGTTGCCGGCATGATCACCATCGAAAATGTTCTTGAACAAATTGTTGGTGAAATTGAAGACGAGCATGATGTGGATGATGATGCGCCGATTCTGCAACGTGATGACAATACCTTCACTGTCAAAGCATTGACCCCGGTAGAAGACTTTAACGAGTATTTTGAAACCGAGTGGAGTGACGATGATTTTGATACGGTTGGCGGCCATGTAGTGAATCAATTTGGTCATCTGCCCGGCCGGGGAGAGCAAGTCACAATTGGTGCACTGGAATTCACCGTGTTACGTGCAGATAAACGTCGAGTTCATTTGTTACGTATGGTGAAGTTACCCGAAGAAACTGAAAGCGAAAGCGAAACAGAATAATGACAACTTCCAGGCAGATGGCTTGGCAAGGCGCATTTGGCAGTTGGGCAGCATTATTGGCCGGTGCCATCCTGCCACTGAGTCTAGCCCCTTTTCACTATTACCCATTGGCGGTGTTGAGCCTGCTTGTGCTGTTTCTCAGTTGGCAAGGTGTCAGTCCTCGCCAGGCGTTGTGGCGAGGCACGCTGTTTGGTACCGGTATGTTCGGTGTAGGGGTTTCCTGGGTTTTTGTGGCTATCCATGTTTTTGGACAGGCCAGCATAGTGCTTGCAGGTTTGCTGACCGCATTGTTTGTGGTTGCTCTGGGCTTCATGATCGGCGTATTGGGGTGGGGGTTAAAACGCCTGACTGGTCCAGCATTATCCAGCAAAGATTTCCTGATATTACTGCCCAGCAGTTGGCTTTTGTTTGAGTGGTTTAAAGCCTGGTTTTTGACAGGATTTCCCTGGCTGGAAGTGGGTACCGGACAAATTGAAGGCCCACTTGCCGGTTTTATTCCGTTAGTTAGTGTTCACGGTGCCTCCTGGCTGGTGGCATTGACCGCCGGTAGTCTGGCAATAGTGGTTTACCAGCGTAAATGGATATTTCTCATTTTGCCCGCAGTGATTTGGGGCAGCGCTTTTTCCCTGCAATCGGTTGAATGGACCAAACCCATTGGTGAACCGGTTAAAGCAGCCTTGATTCAAGGCAATGTGCCGCAGGACATTAAATGGGATCCCCAGCAGTTACGTAATACATTGCAGTTATATGCTGATCTGAGTCGAGAGAATTGGGATGCAGAGGTAATTGTCTGGCCTGAAAATGCAGCAACAGCGTTTTATCACCAAATAGATGAAGGTTATCTCGAACCATTAGGTCGCGAAGCACGTTCGCAGAATACCGATATTATTCTCGGGCTGCCGGTGTTGGATGAAAATGGTGAAGATTATTACAACAGTATGGTCAGTCTGACCGAAACACCGGTGTTTTATCACAAGCGTCACTTGGTTCCATTTGGTGATTACGTTCCTTTTGAAACCCTGCGTGGATTGATCAAATTCTTTGATTTACCGATGTCAGCGTTTGTGCCGGGCGCTTCCGATCAACCGCAAATGATGTTGGCAGGCCATCCGGTCGGGGTGTCTATCTGCTATGAAGATGCCTTTTCATCTGAAGTTCGTGAAACTGTACCGGCAGCAACCATGTTGATTAACGCCACCAATAATGCCTGGTATGGTGATTCTTTCGCACCGCACCAGCATTTACAGATCTCACGAAGCCGGGGATTGGAGACCGGGCGGCCGATTTTGCGGGTCACAACTAACGGGATTTCAGCGTTTATTGATTATAAGGGCGTTATTCAGCAACAAAGTCCTCAATTTGAACTGGCTGTACTGAAAGGTGACATTCAACCCAGAGAGGGAGTCACTCCCTACGTGCGTTTCGGGCAATGGCCATTATGGATTTTAACTTTGCTGATGCTGACTTTGTGGGCGTATTATCAGTATTTTTATCGGCGTAAAGAGTCTTAATCTTCCATGCAATTAATGACTATCCAGCGCATTCTGGGCATTTTACTGAGCCTGTTCAGTATCACTATGCTGCCACCTGTGCTGGTTTCATGGTGGTTTAACGACGGCGCTGCTACCGCCTTTCTGACAGCGTTTGTGATTCTGGTCAGTACTGGTTTGCTGTTATGGTTACCTGCGAGAAAACACCGTAAAGAGTTGAAGATCCGCGATGGATTTATCGTGGTGGTAATGTTCTGGATTGCTTTGGGTTTTTCCGGGGCATTACCGTTTTATCTGACCGAATCACCCGCGATGAGTATTACCGATGCGGTGTTTGAGTCCATGTCGGGTTTAACCACCACCGGGGCGACGGTTCTGGTTGGTCTGGATACGCTGCCAGAAGCCGTATTGTTTTATCGTCAGTTTCTGCAGTGGTTGGGGGGGATGGGGATCGTGGTATTGGCCGTTGCTATCCTGCCATTATTAGGCGTCGGTGGCATGCAGCTGTATCGTGCAGAAACACCTGGTCCGATGAAAGACGCCAAATTAACTCCACGTATTACCGAAACCGCAAAAGCACTCTGGTATATCTATTTGAGCCTGACGATCGCTTGTGCCATCGCCTATTACTGGGCAGGTATGTCATGGTTTGATGCCATTGGCCATAGTTTTTCTACCGTCGCCATAGGCGGGTTTTCCACCCACGATGCCAGCATGGGTTTTTTTAACAGCGCGACGATTGAAATGATCGCGGTGGCTTTCATGCTGGTTTCAGCAATGAATTTTTCATTACATTTTCTCGCCTGGCGCCATCGCACTCTGATGCATTATCTGCGAGACTCAGAGTTAAAAGTATTTTTAAGCATCATGTTCGTTATCTCGCTTATAACGGCAACTTATCTGTATTTCACCGGCACCTTTGATGATGGTTGGACCGCTGCTCATCATGGTATTTTCCAAGCGGTTTCCATCGGTACCACCACTGGTTTTACCACTACCGATTATTATTTGTGGCCAGGTTTTCTGCCAATTTTATTATTGATGACCAGCTATATCGGTGGCTGTGCTTTTTCCACAGGTGGCGGTATTAAGGTGATTCGCGCGATGCTGCTGTTTAAACAGGGATATCGTGAAGTGTTAAGGTTGATTCATCCTAACGCTGTATTTGCCATTAAAGTGAACGGTAAAGCGCTACCCCCCAAAGTTGTTGGTGCGGTCTGGGGCTTCTTTGCCTTGTATGTTTTCTGTTTCAGTATCATGCATCTTTTATTGATGGCCACTGGCCTTGATGTGGTGACGTCGTTTTCTGCTGTAACCGCTTGTTTGAATAATCTTGGGCCGGGACTGGGGGATGTCGGGGCAAATTTTGGACAGATTAATGCCCCATCAAAGTGGATATTATGCGTTGCCATGTTATTAGGTCGTCTTGAAATCTTCACCTTGTTAGTCGTGTTAACCCCGGCATTCTGGCGTCGATAATGTCTGATAGTCAGCAAAAATGGGATCAGCGCTATCGAACAGAGATTGCTGTTTATCCTGAGCCTGCTCTGGTGCTTACTCAAAATCAGCATTTACTGCCTGAGCAGGGAATAGCGCTGGATTTGGCGTGTGGTTTAGGTGCCAATGCCTTGTTGATGGCCAGTCTGGGGTTACAGACTCACGCATGGGATATCAGTTCTGAAGCTTTGGCGAAACTGAATGCAGAGGTTCAACAGCGACAGTTACAGGTTATTACTGAGCAGCGGGATGTGAGTGTGGCAGCGCCTGACAATTCGAGCTTTGATGTCATTGTCGTCAGTCAGTTTCTGGAGCGCAAACTTTGCCCGAAACTTATCAATGCGTTAAAGCCCGGGGGCTTACTTTTTTATCAAACCTTCTGTCGCGATAAGGTAGATGGTTCCGGTCCGCAGAATCCCGAATTTTTACTGGCAGATAATGAACTATTAAATTTATTTACGAGTCTGAAATTGAGAGTTTATCGAGAAGAGTCGACACTTGGAGATACTTCCATGGGGTGGCGAAACATGGCGATGCTGGTGGGACAAAAGTCATAATAAAAATAAATACTTAATAGGACTTGCTGAAAAGTCGCCGGATCAGTAGAATTACGCGGTTCAGAAAGGGCAAACATAAAAATCGTGTTTGTCGGGCAAACATCATTATTGGCGAGAACAGATATGAAAGCGGATATCCATCCAGATTATAGCGAAATCAATGTTACCTGTAGCTGTGGTAACAGTTTCAAAACCCGTTCAACACGCGGCAATGACCTGACGCTGGATGTATGCTCAGAATGTCATCCGTTCTACACCGGCAAACAGAAAATGCTGGATAGTGCTGGCCGTGTTGATAAATTCCGTCAAAAATACGGAAAATAATCTTGCGGGCTTAAGCCGAAGATACTAATGAACATCATCAACATTACATACAAAAGCCTCTGTCGATTGACAGGGGCTTTGTTATTTCTGGGCCTTTTATCCGGCTGTGCACAAAATCCCGTGACAGGTGGCCAGGATTTTGTGATGATCAGCGAAAATAAAGAGCTTGAGATGGGCCGCACTTACCATCCTCAGATCATTGAACAATATGGTCGTTATGAAGATGAAGCGTTGCAGAGATATGTTCAGGATGTCGGACAAAGACTCGCTGCAGTCAGTCATCGGGATGATTTGGTTTATCGCTTTACTGTTTTAGATTCACCGGTTATCAATGCGTTTGCATTACCTGGTGGGTATATCTATATCACTCGGGGAATGATGGCCTATCTGAACTCCGAAGCTGAGCTTGCAGCCGTTCTCGGGCATGAGATTGGTCATGTAACTGCTCGCCATGGCGTGCGCCAGCAAAGTGCAGCCCAGGCAGCAAGTTTAGGATACACACTGGGAGCAATACTGCTTCCGGGGTTACGCACGGCAGGTGCCCAGGATCTGTTTAATGTGTTTGGTGGTGCTTTACTTAGTGGTTATGGTCGCGAACACGAATTAGAGTCTGACAGGCTTGGTGCCGAATACCTGGCCCGTTCTGGCTATCCTTCAGAGGCCATGATAGAAGTTATTGGTGTATTAAAAGATCAGGCAACTTTTGCCGAAGCCGAGGCTAAAAAACAAGGCCAGGATTATCAGGGTTACCACGGTCTGTTTGCTTCTCACCCAGATAATGACACTCGGCTGCAGGAAGTTGTTAAGGCGGCTGATAAATACAAAACCACTGTTCGAGAAGATGAAGGTACTGAGCGCTATCTGCAGCGTATCGATGGCATGGTGTTTGGAGACAGTGAATCTCAGGGTATTCGCTCTGGTCGAAATTTCTATCATAGTGAAATGCAGTTTGCATTGAGTTTTCCGCAGAATTGGCATATTCAGAACAACCCTTCCAGTCTTCGTGCAACCGCGCCGCAAGGGGCCGCTATTATTGAGATGGGAGCTTCCGATCTTAATCGTAAACAGACCCCCGCTGAGTTTATTAGGGAAAGGTTGAATATTAAAGATTTGAAAAATGGGGAGCCGCTCTCCACTAATGGCTTACAGGGTTATACTGGTTTGACCGTAGCTGAGGGCAAGCCTGTTCGAGTGGCGGTCATATATTTACGAGAGCAAGCGTTTATTTTTATTGCGACCACCAAATCGTCAGGAGATTTCCATAAATTTGATCCGGCGTTTCGTGAGACGGTGATGAGCTTCCATGCTATGCGTCAGGATGAACAGCAATTCGCCGAAGCACAGCGTATCGAAGTGGTCAAAGTCGATAGTAACGATAGTTATTCCAGCTGGGCGGCCAAAACACGAATCAGTAATAGTCCGATGCAGCAATTGCGGCTATTGAACGGCGATTATCCAAATGGTGAACTGAAGCCAGGACAATTGGCCAAGCGTGTTCGTTAACTGAGAATTGCAGTGCGCTGATTGACGTTCAGCATCCAATTAAGTATCTCCTCAATTACAATTTGAACCACATATCCTCAATTGGGTGTCATCATTGTTGCCAATTTATTGAGCTGTCATTCTGCCGGCAGTTGTTAGCATGATAGTGTTTTCCATTTGCCATAGTTTGGTTAGCTTTTCATAGCCACTACCCGTTATTTCCCCTACGACCTTGGAAATACCTTATTTAGAAACTACAGCGACATATCCACCTTGTTGAACAAAATGAGTCTCCACATTAACTGGCGACTAGTTTCGTGTCTGCCAAAGCGGAAATTGAGTGGGATACATGCATGTATCCCACAATCACTCTTGTCCTACATTGATTGATGTTTTTTCAGCCCACAACAGAGGTGGCTAAGAAAGAGTAACAGACCCTAGAACAGCTCTATCAGAGAGTCATCCTGTTCAGTGGATGTGGCACCACTGCCGCCACGCATTGCCGGAACATTATCTTTACGGAAAGTTTCGTAGATTGCTTCGGTATCGCCGGGACGTGCCAGTAATCCAGTTTCAGGGTCGATGCGAACAGTGACCATATCAACAGGTTGTTCAAAGTTTTTCTCGGGCACATCTTCAAGTGCAACTCGCATAAAATCAATCCACATTGGCAAAGCTGCACGCCCGCCTGTTTCATAGCGGCCTAAAGTGCGGGGATTATCAAATCCAACCCAGCTTATGGCAACCAGATCGGGATTAAAGCCATTAAACCAAGCATCCAATTGATCATTGGTTGTACCGGTTTTACCAGCCAGGTCACCGCGATTTAAACTTAATGCCTGACGACCTGTACCAAATTTCACTACATCACGCAGCATGCTGTTCATTATGTAAGCATTTTGCGGGGTAATGACCTGCTTGGCGGGATAAAAGCCTAACAATTCAGCTTGCATCAGGGCTTCTTCTTCACTGATATCAGCTGCGGGTATGGCACAGCTGTCGCAGACTTTCTTGGGTTTGGTCTGCATCAGGATTTCACCAGCAGTATTTTCAACCCGGGAAATAATATAGGGATCTATCAGGTGACCACCATTTGCCAAAGTAGCATAAGCTCTTGCCATATCAATTGGTGCTGCATTACCACTTCCCAGTGCAATAGATAGATTGGGTGGAACCTGTTCAGGCTGAAACCCGAAACGTTGTACATAATCTACTGTATAGGCAATGCCGATATCTCTTAACAACCTTATTGATACCAGGTTTCTTGAATGAGTAAGTGCTTCTCTCAGACGAGTTGGGCCAAAAAATCGACCACTGTAATTTTCCGGACGCCAGACATTTTCCAAACCGGGGTCATCAAATACCACCGGTGCATCGTTGATCACGGTAGCCGCGGTATAGCCTTTTTCCAGCGCAGCAGAGTATACAAATGGTTTAAAGCCAGAACCCGGTTGACGTTTTGATTGCACTACCCGGTTAAACTTATTCTGAAAGAAATCAAATCCGCCCTGCAGGGAGGTGATTGCTCCATCCTCAGAAGCAAGAGAAATCAGGGCTCCCTGGACTTCCGGTATCTGTGTCAATTGCCATGAATTCTCTTCCAGCTCCCGCACATAGATGATATCGCCAACCGCCAATACGTCGTCGATAGTCTGTGGTTTTTTGCCCATGCTGTTAGCACTGAGTTGTGGCTGAGCCCAACTTACTGCGGCAAACGGTAACTCTATTTGGCCCAAGCGTTTTACAAAAACCTGGGCAATATTATCTTCTATACTTAATACCAATGCTGGACTGAGGGCACCAATAACTGAATAATCCTTAAGGAACAGTTCTGAAGCTGCCTGATCCGGTAATTCGCTTAACTCAACCTTGGCAGCCGGGCCGCGATATCCATGTCGTTTATCATAAGCCAGTAATGCATCCTGCAGAGCTTTAGTGGCAGCCTGCTGATGTTTGGCTTTAATCGTCGTAAAGACCCTAGTACCGTTTTCATAGATCTCTTCGCCAAACTGCTCAATCAGATAGGTACGGACCATCTCCGAAACATAGGGAGCATAGACTTCTATTTCACGTCCATGATAGCGGGCACTTACTTCTTCTTTTATTGCTTCTTGATATTCGGCCTGAGAAATAAACCCGACATCTAGCATTCTACTGAGCACATAATTACGGCGGTCCAGCGCTCTTTGTGGGGCGGTAATAGGGTTAGTCGTCGAGGGCGCTTTTGGCAGACCGGCTATCATTGCCATTTGACCCAACGTTAACTCGTCCAGCGTTTTCCCATAATAGACTTGAGCCGCTGCACCAACACCGTAAGAGCGGTGACCAAGAAATATTTTATTCAGATATAAGGTGAGAATTTCTTCTTTGGATAATGTGTTTTCAATTTCCAGTGAAAGAAAAATTTCATTGATTTTGCGCAAATAAGTTTTTTCATTGCTTAAGAAAAAATTCCGGGCAACCTGCATGGTAATGGTACTGCCACCCTGTGTTTTTTCACCCGTGAGTGCCAGCGAATACGCTGCACGAAGCAAGCCTTGATAATCCACTCCCGGGTGTTCAAAAAATCGGTCATCTTCCGCTGCCAGGAAAGCTTCTATGAGTTGAGTGGGGAAGTCCTCATAAGCGACCGGAATGCGGCGCTTTTCGCCAAACTCGGCCATCAAAAGACCTTCTTCACTAAAAATACGTAAAGGAATCTGCAACTGAATCGTGCGCAACGATTCCGTGCTAGGTAGCTTGGGTGACAGAAATAGATAGACTACAGCGATAAACAGTAGACCAGCTATCAAAAAGGTAAAGGCCCATTTAAAAAGGCGTGACACAAGTCGCGACATTGGATTATTTCGTTCGCAAAAAATAAAACCGTAGAGTATATATAAACATCCTAATAAAGCCAGTTAATGACTTTTTGGGAAGATGTCACAGTTTTAGTTGTTGACATCCTAGTAACTGTTAATAAACTACTTTAACTTACAAGTGTAAGTGTACTGCACACATCATTTCGATGGAATTGGGGCGATGCATGTTTGGACGTAAGAAATCCCCTTTACTAGGGATAGACATCAGTTCTTCGGTTGTGAAGCTGCTAGAACTAAATAAACGCGGTGATCGTTATACCGTCGAATCCTACGCAGTGGAACCGCTTCCTGTAAATGCTGTGGTAGAAGGTCGTATTGAAAACAGCGACGAAGTTGCCGGTGCGATACGACGTGCTATAAAGCGTTCAGGCACGAAGTCCCGAGATGCTGCAGTCGCGGTTTCGGCAAATTCTGCTATCACCAAAGTTGTTTCCTTTCCTTCCTCCATTTCAGAACGCGACATGGAAGAAAACGTGATGCTGGAAGCTGAAAACTATATTCCCTATCCACTGGATGAAGTGCGTCTGGATTTTGAAATATTGGGTCCTTCTGCAGCCGATGCTGATGCAGTAGATGTATTGTTAGCCGCTTCGCGTCGTGAAAATGTTGATGCTCGCACCAATGTGCTGGAAAAAGCTGGTCTCAAACCCCGGCTGGTCGATGTTGAAGCCTATACTGTTGAAAATGCCTTTTCTCTTATCGCCAGACAATTACCCAATCAGGGTAATGGATTAACGGTTGCTGTTGCCGATGTCGGTGCAAACGTTACTACCTTGCACGTGCTGGTCAATGGCAAAATTGTATTTACCCGCGAACAAACTTTTGGCGGCCGGATGCTTACCGAAGATATTGAGCGTTATTATGGAATGTCTTATCAGGAAGCGGGCCGTGCCAAAAAAGATGGCAGCCTGCCGGATGACTACGCGCCAAAAGTACTTGAGCCTTTCAAACGTTCCATGGCTGTAACCATCACTCGAGCCCTGCAGTTTTTCTTTTCAGCTTCAAGCCAGTACCAATCAATTGATCATATTATTCTGGCAGGAGGCTGCGCCTCTATTGAAGGTGTCGATAAAATTGTTGAGTCAGAAACAGGCACCTCGACGTCAGTAGCCAACCCTTTCACTGATATGGGGCTGGGTACCCGGGTCAAGGTGCAGGCATTGAGTAATGATGCGCCCTCGATGATGATAGCGTGTGGGCTGGCCATGAGGAGTTTTGACTAATGGCACATATCAACCTTCTCCCCTGGCGCGAAGAAAAACGCCAAGAAAGACAGCAGCAGTTCTTTATTGCGATGGGGCTGACATTAGCTCTCGCCATTATCATTTTTGCTATTTTCAATAGCCATATGAACAGTTTGCTGGATAAACAGAATCAGCGTAATGCTTATTTGCAAAAAGAAATTGCCATTTTGGATACGCAGATTAAAGAAATCCAGGATTTAGAAAAACAACGTGATCGTTTGCTGGCCAGAATGCGGGTTATTCAGGATTTGCAGCAGAGCCGTCCTAAAGTTGTAAAAGTATTTGATTCTATTGTGAGAACTGTACCAGAAGGTATTCATCTTCAAGTTTTAAGCCGCGAGGGCGATAAACTGATTGTGCAGGGCGTGGCACAGACTAATGCCAGAGTATCCGTATTTATGAATCAACTCGATAATGATCCAGAGTTCACCGAATCAACACTTCGCGTTATTCAGCGTACATCCTCCCGTGATGATGCAATTCGTCAATTCACTCTGGAAGTGACTGAATCCAAACCTGAAACGGATGAGGAGCTATAGTCGTGGATATCCCTTCAGTTAATGATATTGATTTCAATGAAAGTGGCGAATGGCCTCTGATTGGAAAAATCGTTGCCGGATTGCTGATTTTTGCAGTGATTTGGGGCGCTGGTTATTACTTTATAATCAAAGATAAGCGCGTCGAATTGGCGCAACTTGAACAAACAGAAACAGAACTTCGCACAAGCTTTGAGATAAAACAAAGCAAAGCCGTTAATCTTGAAGCATATAAAGAACAGATGAAAGAAATGGAATTGTCATTTGCTTCCATGTTGCAGCAGTTACCCCGGAAAAGTGAAGTGGCTGATCTGCTGGTAGATATTTCCAGAACCGGTTTGGTAAATGGGCTTGAATTTGAACTATTCAAACCGGAAGAAGAACGGCCAATTGATTTTTACATTGAATTGCCGATCACCATGCGTGTAACTGGCACGTACCATCAATTTGCTGAATTTATTAGTGGGATAGCGGCCTTACCGCGTATTGTGACACTGCATAATTTCAAAATGGGTCCATTGACCAGCGATGGGAATATGACCATGGATATTACGGCCAAGACCTATCGTTACTTTGACGAGCAGGGTAATTAATGATGAACATATCCATAGTTATCCATTCATTGATTCAGAAGATTCTTCTGCTTTCCATGGCATTTATGCTCGTGGCCTGTTCACAACCAAAAGACGATCTGCAAGCCTATGTTGCCGAAGTAAAAGCACGTCAAGTAGTTGATATTCCTCCCATTCCAGTGATGAAGCCTTACGAAAAATTCAGTTATGCTGCTGCTGAGTTACGTGATCCATTTGTTCCAACCGTCATTGATGTTCCCGAACCGGAACCGGAGCAAGTGGTTGATAACGGCATTCAACCTAATGAAAACCGGATGAAGGAAATTCTGGAAAATTATTCGCTGGCTGATTTGCAATATGTCGGCACCCTGGAACAAGACAGTTTATGGGCATTAATACGGGCTCCAGACAGTACGATACATCGTGTGCAAATTGGTAACTATATGGGTATGAACCATGGCCAGATTGTTGCGATCAGTGAAACACAACTGACATTAAAAGAGATCGTTCCTGAAGGAAACGGCTATAACGAGCGTGAGACGACAGTACCCGTCGTAGAGATAAATTAAGGGCCAAACAATGATGAGTATATACGGAATGAAAATCACTCGGCGTCAAGCCTTCACCAACATCGACAAGAATTTTATGGAGCGGTGGCGGTCGAGTCTGGGTTTGCTTTCATTATTGTTCGTCAGCAGTTTTGTTTCAGCAAATGAACTG
>NZ_DFTU01000103.1:0-1245 GCF_002379485.1 Methylophaga sp. UBA4204
TAATGGTTCATCAGGCGATAAAACCCGGTTGGCATCGGTTTCCAGTTCCTGTAACGCCCGGTCAACTCGATCACGAACAGCGCCCGGAAAGAAGTCAATCTGTGACAGTCTTGTGAGGCGTTTACGCAGCTTGCGCGTTTCCTTTATGACATCCATCACCGATTCTGGCAACAACATTGCCCGTAGTTCTGCGATGGCCAAGTGCAAAGCCTCATAGTCATCCGAGCGATCGAATAAGGCAGAGAAATCTTGGGCTTCCGATCCGTCAGTGGCGAGCACATGGGCAATACCCCCAGACTCGCGGACATCGTGGGCTATTGCCTCCAATTTGTCTAAATGATCCGGATGAGCTGGCAGCAGATAGACACCATCGCGCAGCGACGCGGCCCCCAGCGCCTTAATGGCACGCCATGCCCGCATACGCACCGTTGCGTTTTCAGTGGGGAGGGAGAGTATTAGTAATAACCACGACATAGTGTAAAGTGTACTACTATTTTGTAACGATTACTACCATTTAAACCAACCAGGGCCTTACAATGAGGCTTCTATCTTGTCGCTTCATTGTCCTTTACGAAATTAAGCAGCTAATCATAAAACGCGTTTTATTTAACTGGATTGCCTCGTTACTGCTGACGCTATGTAGAGCTATTTGGTTTTAAAATTCTCACATTTGCTGAACCTGCTATCGCAAGAGTCTCGTGGAGTTCATCAGTCAGAGCTCGATTTTTAGAAACCAAGACATTAATCTTAGTGCGAAGCTCAGCATTTTCGGTGCGTAGCTGCCGATTTTTTGCCTTTTCCAATCGCAGTGCTTCATGTTTTTTATTGCGTTGTATGCGATTTTGTTTACCTAGTATTGTCCGGATACGGTCTGCCATATCTGGATAGTTGTTATGAATGGTTGCTCGACTTACTCCTGCTTCCTCTGCCACGGCAGCAACAGACATTTTGCGCTCTTTGATCACAACTTTAGGGCGACCTTTTTCAATGCGAGTAATTGCCTGGCGTATGATATTTCGGGTTTGTTCTCCTCTAGATGACTCAGCCATGGCGGCTTAACCTCTCGGGGTCAGCGCCTAAATCAGAGAGCACTTTTTTACAGCGATTGATGTCACGCTCAACCCGTTCCTGCCCGGATGGGCCAATATCATCTATCTGACGTAATTCCACCTGTTGCGCATAGATGCTTTCCCATATGGTCTGTCTCGTATCGTCGATAACTGATTGTTTGCAATCCGCGCAACG
>NZ_DFTU01000103.1:1363-2736 GCF_002379485.1 Methylophaga sp. UBA4204
CGACGCTTTGGCCGCCATTACAACCGCTGAAATCGGCCGTACACCACGCAACGCCTGTACTTCGGATTGAGATTTGCCCGGAAAGTTTCTCTGCCATTTCTCGTCGCCCACTATAAGTTGTGAGCACTTCCTGATGATTACGGAAGTTTTTGATTGGCTCAGCCATACCTCCACTGATTGGGGTATCCTGATTCAGCCAATGATCTAAAACATCGATTTTAATGTTTCGCACGGAAGCAAGTATTTCATCATAAATTTCAGCATCCTGGTGCTCGTTAACGGCATAAAGCGCAGTCATGTCGAGGCTCCAGTGTTTGAAATGCTCTCTCAAATAGCGCAAATCGCCATACGCTGAGTGAGCGGCATAAACGGCAAAAGTGCGCCTGAACTGATGAGGCGTAAAACGCCAGTCGATTCCGTGTATTTCGGCAAATTTGTTTAGTCTGCTTCGAATGCCTGCTCCGGAAAGAGTTTTGATACGATCGTATTTGTGTGGGTGCCCAAGTAACAGAATATCTTGATGTTGCTTCAACACAGACAATTCAGGGCAATGCTTGTTATGCTCACAAAGCCTATATATTTCGGCCTTAACCACCTCTGTCAGTGGCTTAGTTATTCGCTCAGCTAGATTAATTGCAGTATGCGCAATCGCCGGAACAAGCCAACTGGTTTCCCCTTCATGAGTTTTGTCACTATAACCATTGATCCAGTGATAGCGTTCGCCATCATCACCAACTGTGGTGGAGGCACACCCAGACCGTAAGCTGGCTAACTCACTAAGACGGATACCGCTGGTAATGAGTATTATTAACATGCATGCATCCAGAAGCCTGGCAATATCCTTATTAAGGGATTGAAGACCACCCCCATAGCCTCGCTGAGCAAGTTTGATATTAAGATTTGTGGAAAACAATCCTACCTGCTGCCATTGATGTGCAGCATTACGATGCTCGAGTAATTCTTCTGCATTTTCTATCCAGTTATAAGCTTGGCTGAACAAGTTTGATAGAACTTCATCAGGGATAATGAGGGTCTTTCCCATCCACCTGTTTTCGTCGAGAACTCCAGAATGTAAAGCAGCAGACGATTCCGGCCAAGGATGAGCCATTACGTCAAAGCTGTGGCGGCTGAGTTGATGAATCATCTCAAGTGCCGAAAACCTTCTGGATAAAGTAGTTGCGCTCAAGTGCTTGCCTGATTGGGAGTTGATTTTGGAGCGACAGGTTTCCACATACTGGCTAGTCAGCAGTGTATTCACTCTGTCGAGACGGTCAAAACCTTGCTGCTCAAGGAACCGGAGGAATACGCTCGCATTAGAGAAAAACTGTATAACAGCTCAACATGCCGGCTTGAATCGCCACTAATTCTTTAGA
>NZ_DFTU01000078.1:0-27292 GCF_002379485.1 Methylophaga sp. UBA4204
CCCGCCAGTTATCCGGCCGAGTACTGTTTATCGAAGATTCCCGGGTTTTACAGACCATCATTATCGATTTATTAACCGATATGGGGCTGGATGTTGATGCTTATACCTTTGCAGAAGAAGCATGGGAGGCCTTCAGTGGCGGCGATTATGATCTGGTGATTACCGATATCATGCTGGAGGGCAGTATGAGCGGAATTACGCTGGTGAGAAAGATTCGTCGTTTGCGTGAAGACTATGGCAATGTACCCATCATCGCGACTTCCGGCTTTGATAATGTGTCACGCAAAATTGAGTTATTTCATCTCGGCGTAAATGATTTTGTTTCTAAACCGATTGTCCGTGAAGAACTGCGTCAACGGGTGTTTAATCACATTACCAGCTATCAGAATTTCCGAGAACTGCGGGCACAGCAAAACTCACTATGCAGTCTGGCAATGCTGGATGAGCTGACGCAATTATTTAACCGTCATGCACTACGTGAATTTGCCGGTAAATATTTAAGTGAGGCCTATCGATTCAAACGTGATTTGGCGATGGCGGTTATCGATTTAGATCATTTTCGATCCATCAACGAACAATATGGTTTTGTCCGTGGCGACAATCTGCTGGCGGAATTGGGTAACTGGCTCAAACGCCACGTTCGTGATGTTGATATGATTGCCCGCTGGTCCGGTGAAGAGTTTGTCTTGCTTTTACCAGGCTGTGACAATCAGACTGCGGCACTGTTGATGCAACGTATGCAGAAACGGCTGACGCGATTTAAGCCCGCTGGTATCGGTATTACAATCAGTGTTGGTGTGGCAACGCTTCGACAGGATAAACAGGACACGCTTAACAGCCTGTTTGAAATGGCTGATCGGGCAATGTATCAGGCTAAAATGGCGGGCCGTAATTGTGTAAGGATTTTTGAGTCAGAGTCTGAAAGTCCGGTCAGTGAAACTCAGGAATAAGCGGCTGCAAACTCAGCACATTGTGCTTGGGTCAGCATAAAGATCCCATGACCACCTTGCTCCAGATCCAGCCATAAAAAATGTGTTTCCGGCCATCTTTCATCCACTGCGAGATCGCTATTGCCTACTTCAACAAACAATAATCCCTGTGGCGAAAGAAACGTCGCTGCGCCAATAATGATCTGTTCTACCAGAGCAAGACCATTATCATCAGCCTGCAGCGCATGGACCGGTTCATGATGATATTCCGCTGGTAAGCTGGACATCTCAAGATCCCCCACGTACGGGGGATTACTGATAATCAAATCATATTGGCGAGATTGATTTAATTCCGTCCATAGATCTGATTTTATAAGCGACAGCTCATCTCCGAGCAAATGTTTGTTTTTATTAATCTGGGCGACGCTCAACGCTTCATCACTGATATCAACAGCATCAACTTCAGCACCTTCAAACGTCATGGCCAGTGCAATTGCGATGCAGGCACTGCCAGTACACATATCCAGAATACGTTCGACCGAATCTGCATCCTGTAACCAGGGAGCAAATTGGCTATCAATTAATTCGGCAAAAGGAGAACGTGGAATGAGTACACGTTCATCGACATAAAAAGGCAGGCCAGCAAACCAGGCTTCATGCGTCAGATAGGGAACAGGTACCCGTTCTTCAATTCGCCGTTTGACCAAATGCAATAAAGCCTGTTTTTCAGCACTACACAGCCTTGCATCGAGAAACAATTCCGGTAATTCAGTTACCGGAAGTTTCAGGCTATGCAGAATCAGTTGTGTGGCTTCATTAAACGCGTCGTTATTGCCATGACCAAAAAATAATCTGGCTTCTTCAAATCGTGAGGTGGTCCATCGCAGAAAATCGCGCAAGGTACTGAGTTCAGCCTCAGCGGCTTGATAATTGGTCGCCATTAATGCGTAGTAATATCAACAAAGTGGCCTGCAATCGCTGCGGCTGCCGCCATTGCCGGACTCACCAGGTGTGTACGACCACCTTGCCCCTGACGTCCCTCAAAGTTGCGATTGGATGTAGAGGCACAATGTTCACCTGCTTCCAGACGATCTGCATTCATTGCCAGACACATCGAGCAACCTGGATCACGCCATTCAAAGCCTGCTTCTACAAAGATTTTATCCAGACCTTCCTGTTCAGCCTGTTGTTTCACTAATCCCGATCCCGGAACAACCATCGCTTGCTTTACAGTAGCGGAGACTTTTCCGCCTTTAATTGCAGCAGCAGCTTCGCGTAAATCTTCAATACGTGAGTTGGTGCAGGAACCGATAAATACTCTGTCCAGACGAATCTCCTGAACTGGCTGATTCGCATTCAACCCCATGTATTTAAGTGCTTTCAGCATGCCATTGCGTTTCACAGCATCACTTTCTGCAGCGGGATCTGGAATATTGGCATCAACAGGAACCACCATTTCTGGGGAAGTGCCCCACGTAACCTGAGGTTTGATTTGGTTGGCATCCAGTACTACGACCTTATCAAAATGCGCATCAGCATCACTGTGTAAGTCACGCCAGGCTGCCATGGCTTTATCCCAGTTTTCCCCCTTAGGCGCAAAAGGGCGATCTTTCAGATAATTAATTGTTGTGTCATCCACAGCGATCATTCCAGCACGGGCACCTGCTTCAATCGTCATGTTGCAAACAGTCATCCGTCCTTCCATGGATAAATCCTGAATGGCTTCACCGGCGAATTCAATGGCGTAGCCGGTACCGCCAGCGGTACCAATTTTACCGATAATGGCCAGAACGATATCTTTCGCCGTAATACCTGGGTTTACATGTCCTTTGACTTTTACCAGCATGTTCTTGGATTTACGTTGAATCAGGCATTGCGTTGCCATTACGTGCTCAACTTCCGATGTACCAATACCAAAAGCTAATGCACCAAAAGCACCATGCGTAGAGGTATGCGAGTCACCACAAACTACCGTCATACCGGGTAGGGTAGCGCCCTGTTCCGGGCCGACAACATGCACAATGCCCTGACGTAAATCATTCAGGCCAAACTCAGTAATACCAAATTGTGCGCAATTTTGATCCAGCGTTTCAACCTGTAACCGTGAAATTGGATCGGCAATACCTTGTTCACGATGGCTGGTTGGTACATTGTGATCCGGCGTTGCCAAAATTGAATTCAAACGATATGGAATACGGCCAGCCAGGCGCAAGCCTTCAAAAGCCTGCGGAGAGGTGACTTCGTGAACCAGATGACGATCAATATAAATCAGTGCAGTACCATCCTGTTCGCTGCGGATAACATGTTGATCCCATAATTTGTCATAAAGTGTTTTGGCGGACATAACTCTCAGAACCGATTTAATTTAAATAGCCAGATATTATACCGTTTTGAGGGACGAGAACGACAGACATAAAAAAACGGGCAACCCGAAGATTGCCCGTTTTTATTTTTTGCTAAGGAAAGTGGTTATTCCATATTAGCGTGTCTATATTTCATTTCTTCTTCTGGAATACCTTTCTCATGAATTAAATGAGAAACGATGGCTTCCAGGAAAATCAAAGTAGACAATTCAAACATGGTTCCCATTGGCATGCCCTTTGTTGGGGCAAAGCTATTATCAGTACCAATCTGAATTGTTTTATCTGCGATATCACCAATCGTTGAACTGGATTTTGAACAAATCAAAACCACTTTAGCATTCTCAGATTTAGCTTTATTAGCAAATGAAACCAGCTGTGTTGTTTCACCAGAACCCGAAATAACGATTAACAAATCGCCTTCACGGATACTTGGTGTACTGATTTCACCTTGAACATAGACGGTATAACCACTATGCATCAATCTCATACCCAGAAAGTTGCCTACCAGTCTTGAACGACCTGCGCCTGTGATGAAGATGCGCTTGGCATCATCACACATAGCAACAAATTCGGCTTCAAGTGAACTGTCAGTTGCCTTCAGAATATCAGTGATTTTGTTTACAACTAGATCACGATGCATTGTCATTTTACTAATCCTTATGCTGCGTCAACCAATGCACGCAGTTCTTTAGCAGATTCTGCTGGAGAAGGTGCGCCATAGATTGCAGCACCAACAACAACGATATCAGCACCAGCACGAACTGTGCTTTGGATGGTGTCTTTGTTGATACCACCAGCAACAGAAACTTTAACATTCAGACCCAGACCAGCGATGGTTTTAAGATCTTCGAATGGAGTTTGACCAGCAGCTTGAGCGTCCAGACCTGTGTGAACACCGATGATGTGCGCGCCGTTAGCAGCAGCTTGTTTTGCAACAGCAGATTTGTCTTCAACACCGATCAAATCGATTTGAGCTTCTGCATTGTTAGCGTTTGCAGCTTTGATAACACCTTTCATGGTCGCTTCATCAGAAGCACCCAATACAGTAGTGATATCACCACCAGCTTCAAAGAAAGGAGTTGCTTCGTATTCACCAGCATCCATAGTTTTCAGGTCAACCAGAATTTTCTTGTCTGGGTGAGCAGCTTTCAGAGCTTTAACTAATTTCAGACCGTTGTACTTGATGCAAGGTGTACCGATTTCCAGAATATCGACGTAAGGTGCGACTTGTTCAGCCAGCGCCATAGTTGCGTCAAAATCCAATGAATCCAGAGCCATTTGAATTTCAGCCATGTGTATTTACTCCTAAAAATTTTAATAAAAATTATTGCCACGTTTCGCAGTGCGAGCGGGACTATAGTTCAGAATTTGGCGATAAGTCAATTGAGCCAAAATCTGTTGAATCAGGTTGCGGATAATCCGCAACCTGATTGCAGATTGCTAATCAATAATTAGCTTTCCAGATTTGCCAGACGTGTAGCCAGCAGTTCTTCCAGTGATTCCAGTGCTTTGGCAAAACCATCAATACCTTCTGACAGTTTTTCTGCCGCCATGCGGTTTTCAGCATGCATGGCATCGAAAGTGGCTTTGTCCAAATTCAGTTTTGCAACATCAGATTTAGCTGCGACTTCTGGAGACAGTTTACGCTCCAGAGTGCCTTCTGTGTTTTGTAATTCATCCAACAGAGCTGGAGAAATGGTCAGTAAGTCAACACCCGCCAATTCAGTGATTTCACCAACGTTACGGAAACTTGCACCCATAACTTCAGTGTTATAACCAAATTTTTTGTAGTAGCTGTAAATTTCTGTGACTGACAGTACACCTGGATCTTCGTTTGAAGGATATGAATCACGACCAGTATCTTTTTTATACCAGTCAAGGATACGTCCAACAAATGGAGAAATCAGCGTAATACCATTTTCAGCACAGGCCACGGCTTGGTGCAGACCAAACAGCAGAGTCAGGTTACAGTGAATACCTTCTTTTTCCAAAACGGCTGCAGCCTGAATGCCTTCCCATGTTGAAGCAATTTTGATCAGAATGCGATCACGTGAAACACCTGCTGCTTCGTATTGTGCAATCAGGTCACGACCCTTAGCGATAGTGGCTTCAGTGTCATAAGAAAGACGGGCATCTACTTCAGTAGAAACACGACCTGGAATGATTTCCAGAATTTTCAGACCAAAAGATACGGCCAGACGGTCAAAAGCCAAAGAGACAACTTCAGATGCAGGTGCATCTGCGCCAAGTGATTGACGTGCTGCTTTCAATGTATCGTCAACAATGCCTTGGTACTGAGGCATTTGCGCTGCAGCTGTAATCAGTGATGGGTTAGTTGTTGCATCACGTGGAGTGTATTTTTCAATTGCTTGAATATCACCCGTATCAGCAACAACGACGGTCATTTGCTTTAATTGATCAAGTAAATTCGCCATTTTCTTACCTTCTTGAGTTAGTTTGTAGAGCTGTTGAGCTTAAAATTTTTTTAATATCACGACGACCATAGCCGGTTTAATACCGATTATTTTCCCACCATCAGTAGGTGGCGGGTAAGTTATTCGTAATAAAGGCTAATTAAGCTTTGCTGCGAATATAACGCTCAACACCGGTTAATGGAGCGGCATTAGCTTTGCTGCGAATGTATCTTTCAACACCTGTCATCGGTTTATTTGCTGACAGTTTGTTGCGAATATATTTTTCAACACCAGTTAATTTCGAACCGCTTTGTGATTGGTTGCGGATGTAGCGTTCTACACCTGTTAAACCATCATTTGTATTTTTCGGTGCTGCTGCAGTTTTTGATTCCGGTTTACAACAACTGTCATTGTCAGACGAAAACAAGCCTTTAAAAAAGCTGCAGATTGAAGCAAAAAATCCTTTATCACTCATGAGTATACCCCTGTTACATTTTTAACCCCATCTGCCCAACATGATGAGGTTGGTGCAACGGGTAAATTACTATTTTAGATTCTGTGTGGCAAGCCAGCAGGATTGCAGACTACGGATTATAATCACGCTCTGCTGTTTTTGACCAATTTATCTGCATGGTCAATAAGTTATACCGGCAGAACTTGCAACATTAAATCCGGATGAGTCAGCTAAGCGTAAAAAAAACGAGTGGCACAGGGCCACTCGTTTTTATTTATGCTACTGTTTGTTCTGCTTACGCAGCATCAACCAATGCGCGCAGTTCTTTAGCAGAATCTGCTGGAGAAGGTGCGCCGTAGATAGCAGCACCAACGACAACGATAGTTGCGCCAGCTTGGATTGTTTTCTGGATGGTGTCTTTGTTCAGACCACCAGCGACAGAAATACGTACACCCAGATTCAATGAAGCGATTGCTTGCAGATCAGCAAATGGTGTTTGACCAGCTGCTTGCGCATCCAAACCAGTGTGAACACCGATGATTTGCGCACCGTTTTTAGCGGCTTCAGTTGCAACAGCTTTTTTGTCTTTAACGCTGATCAAGTCAATTTGGGCTTCTGCATTGTTAGCATTGGCTGCTTTGATTACGCCGCCCATAGTTGCTTTATCAGATACACCCAGAACAGTACAGATATCTGCGCCTGCTTCATAGAATGGAGTTGATTCATATTCACCAGCATCCATTGTTTTCAGGTCAACCAGAATCAGGTTGTTAGGGAATTTGGTTTTCAGGGCAGTGACGATTTCCAAGCCATTGTATTTAATGCAAGGTGTACCGACTTCAAGAATGTCGACATAAGGTGCAACTTGTTCTGCCAATGCGAGAGTTTGATCGAAGTCCAGAGAATCCAGAGCCATTTGGATAAGTGCTTTTGCCATGCTGACATGCTCCTAATAATTGATTTAATTTGTAGTTTTACGTTGAAAATACGCTCGCAGACTATAAAGCACAAGGTTCATTTATGTCAATTTTTCCGGGTTTTTAACGATTTTCGCGTTCGTTTATAACTGGACAGCCTATTTTGTTCTGTGCGACGCTTTTTCAAGTTTCATTTCAATTACATTATTTGATAAGCAGGTAATCATGCAAACAATCAACGACCTGGGTGCATTCATCATCGATATGGATGGTGTCTTATGGCAGGGTAGTAAACCGTTGCCAGGATTAACAGAGTTTTTTTCTACATTGCGCGCCAAAAAAATTCCATTTGTACTTGCGACAAATAATGCCAGTTTGACGCAACAGCAATATCTAAAAAAACTCGCGGACATGGGGGTTGAGGTATCAGCCAACGAGATTCTCACCTCCAGTATGGCGACTGCCCGCTATCTGGTGGATACATTGCCTGCAGCGAAACGGAGAGTATTTGTCATTGGTGAGTCCGGTCTTATCGAACCGTTGCAACAGCAGGGGTTTACCGTGACCTCCACCTATTATCCTGCTGATCCTGATGCAGAAACAGATGATATCTGGGCGGATATTGTGGTTTCTGGTCTGGATAGACAACTTAACTGGAACAAATTGGCCACAGCAACCTTAAATCTCCGGGCTGGTGCAGAATTCTATGCGACTAATGCAGATACCACCTTACCCACTGAATTGGGTGAAGTGATGGGAAATGGTGGTGTGCTGGCAGCATTAACCGCTGTGACGGGGATTGAGCCCATTGTCATTGGTAAGCCTGAACCTATTTTGTATCAACAGGCTTTTGAGATTCTGGGTACTGATAAACATAATACAATCGCCATCGGTGACAGGTTGAACACAGATATTTTAGGGGCCGTGAATGCCGGTATGCGCAGCATTATGGTGTTAACCGGCGTGTCATCTGAAGCTGATCTGGCGGAGATTGATTACAAACCGGATTGGGTTTTCCAGGATATTCAGGAAATAACAGCGTTATTAAAACAGCTTTAAAGAAAGGGGAGTGAGAGAATGAAAAAAATAATTAATCACGTTGATAATCTGCTTGATGAGAGTCTGAATGGCTTCGCAAAGGCACATCAGGATATAGTTTCTCTGCAACAGCAGCCTGCATTTGTGCGTCGTGCAACCATATCTACAGAACCAAAAGTTGCTGTTATCTCTGGCGGTGGTTCAGGCCATGAACCACTGCATACCGGACTGGTAGGCAAAGGTATGCTTGATGCTGCCTGTCCCGGACAAATCTTTACCTCTCCAACACCGGATCAAATGCTGGCCGCGGCAGAAACCGTTGAAAATGGTGCTGGCGTGTTGTTCATTGTTAAAAATTACGCTGGCGATGTGATGAACTTTGAAATTGCCGCGGAAATGCTGGAATGTCAGCACGAAACAGTATTAGTAAAAGATGATGTTTCGTTACCTGAGGCACATAGTACTGGCCGCCGCGGGGTAGCCGGAACATTGATTGTCGAGAAAATGGTCGGTGCTGCGGCAGAGCAAGGAAAAGATCTAAACCAATGTAAAAAACTTGGCGATCGTGTAGCCAATAACACCGCATCAATGGGCTTTGCGTTAACCAGCTGTACCGTTCCAGCCGCGGGCCGCCCAACATTTGAACTTAGTGAAAACGAAATTGAAATGGGTGTGGGTATCCACGGTGAAAGAGGGCGCGAACCGATGACCATGAGCTCCGCTGAAGAGCTGGTCCAGCATGTTACTGCTGCTATTGATAAAGAATTAAATCCTCAAGCCGGTCAACAGGTGCTTTTGCATGTAAATGGCTTTGGTGCGACACCATTGATGGAGCTATATCTGGTATTCGATCTGGCCGCTAAATTTTGGGAAGAAAAAGGTGTTGAAATCAAACGCTCATTAGTGGGTAACTACACAACATCTCTCGATATGGCTGGTTGCTCGGTGACCTTGACCTTACTGGATGAAGAAATGACTGCCTTATGGGATGCCCCCGTGCATACCGCAGCACTTCGTTGGGGCTGTTAGTTTTTAATTAATCGACATGGATGTCGCTGTGGTTTGAGCTTTTATTAGTGATCCGCAGATTACGCAGATGGACGCAGATTATGCAAAAGGATATGCAAACATACGAAATTATTGGTGCGGCAATGAGAGTACATAAGTCACTCGGCCGAGGTTTTCTCGAACCTGTATATCAAGAAGCATTGGAGATTGAGTTTCAGGGAAAAAGCATTCCCTACGAACGAGAAAAATGTCTACCAATAATCTATAACGAGAGACCACTTAAAACGACTTATAAAGCAGATTTTGTATGTTTTGGGTCAATCATCGTTGAATTGAAAGCATTGCAAAAATTATCAGGGCATGAAGAAGCTCAAGTCATCAACTATCTTAAAGCCTCGCAATTAAACAAGGCATTACTATTGAATTTTGGTGCAAGGAGTTTGCAGTACCAAAGGTTGGTTTTAAATCTGCGCTCATCTGCGTAATCTGCGGATAAATCTCTACTAAAACTTTGTGTCACTGTGGTTAATGATTTTCAATAATTACATCGGCAATAGCACACAACATCAGCTGGCTGGTGCGGGCGCCGGCATCTATATGTCCCCGGGCGCGTTCACCCAGAAAGGATGCACGGCCTTTGGTTGCAAGCATATCCTTAGTCGATTCCATTCCCTCAGTCGCGGCTTTTTTCATATCATCCAGAGCGGTGGACAATTCAACTTCATTGCTAACGCTTTGTTGCAGGCTGGTTGATGCCGGAATTAAGCTATCAAGCATGGTTTTTTCACCAATGTCGGCTTTCCCTCGGGCTTTGATAGATTCAACCCCGGCGGTAAATATTTCGGTCATGCCCGTTAAATCTAATGTTTTATCTTTCGCTGTTTTGCCCATAGTGACAAACATGGAGCCAAATAATGATCCTGATGCACCGCCCATGGTCGACATCAAAGTCATGCCGGTTTTGCTCAATGCAGCGGAAAACTCAAGTTGTTCCAATTCTTCACTGTTTTTCAGCAATGCCTCAATTCCACGCTGCAGGTTAATCAGATGATCACCATCGCCAATCGCCTGATCCAGCTGCGCAATTTCGTCAGCATGAGCATTTATTGATTCTTTAATAGCATCGATAAAAGGCAGCAGTGGCAGATTGTTAGACATATTTCCCTCAGAATTAACAGATAAAAACAGCTGATACTTTAGCGTAAATACTAAGCCTTTTTACAAACTGTAGAAATTGAAAGCAAAAAAAAGCCCCAACCCGAAGGTTGAGGCTTTTTATCAGTTTTAAACTAAACCTGAAGGTTTAGAAAATAACTTCTTACCAGCTGATGAAACCACCGATAGCCAAAACATCAACTTCATCTTCATCAGATTGAATGTAATATTCAGTTTCCATGCGTGAGTATTCAGCAACCAATTTCAGGTTAGCTGTAACGTCATGATAGATACCGATTGTAGCCATGCTGTTTGAATCTAAGTCAGCAAAGGCATTGTCTGGGTTTGATGTGCCAGCAAAAGTATTTGCACCGTCGCGGTCAAGTGTAGACTCACCGTAAGAGGCTGCTACAAATGTTTGACCACCGAAACGGTAACCTAACTGTGCATAATAACCATCACCATCACGTTCATTACCATTAGCTGTGATTGCACCCAGACCCAGACCACCAATACCTTGAGCTTTACCATCGTAGTAAGAGGCAACGGCTTCGAAGCCACCCAGTACTAACTGACCACCAACGGTATAAGCATTACCTTTAAGGCTATCGACATTATTAAAACTAACTTTTTGAGTCATGCCATCCAGCCACAATTTAACTGAACCGCCATCAAATGCAGAAGCATAGCTTAAAGAAGCTTCATAACGTGCATCTTTCTCATAACCACCAGTAGTGGCATTATTTACTTCTAAGAAATCATCACCATCAGCAACAGCTAAAGCAACTTTGAAACCAGCCATATCGACTGAAGTCCAGCGAATTTGTGAGCGCCAGTTGGCATAATCATAACCCCAACCAATACGACCCAGAGAGGTAGTACCAGTGTTTTGGTCACCGGCAGCAATAACGCTAGTTGCACCAACACCGTATAAGGTTTGATCCAACAAGATGTTGTTAGCTGCGTAAAGACCTAAGCCTTTACCTAACATGATTTGACCGAAAGCACCGTCAACGGTAGCAAACGCTTCACGTTGTTCCATTGCTTCACTGCTACTAACGTAGCTGCCATTGTTAGTTGATGGAGAGATTGAAACTCGCGCACCAACTGTCAAACCATTAATTTCAGGGGCTTTAACGTTAAAGCCGAAGAAAGTTGGTAACAAGCCGTTTGCTACGCCTTGGTTATTTTGATCATAGCCGCCATTCGCGCTGTCTTGATCTGAAGCAATAAAGAATTGGTTGATGTTACCGTCAACGCTGAATTCATATCCGTTCTCGCCGCCAACAACGATTGTTGCGTTGGCTGCGCCGGCTGCTGCAAATGCTGCTGCGCCGACTAATGTAGCTAGTGTAGTTTTTTTCATGTCTGTTCACCTTCTAGTTGTTAACAGATTACTTTAAGTTTCTCTCGTAACCGGAATGTTTCGCGGTTAAGAGTGTATTTTCCACATCTACAAAACCTTTGCAACACTTTTACAACAAAAAAATGTGAATTTGGTCATTTAGATACGAATGTGTGTTTTTTTTACCACAGCGAAGGTTTTCTATCTATCATATGTAGGGCCAAAACGAAATTAACCACCGAGGCACAGAGGGTATGGAGATTTGATAGATATTTATCCGCAGATTACGCAGATTTTCGCAGATATTATTAAAGGTGCTTTCATTGAGGACGCTTTGTAGCCAGCCTATGTTTGGATATTAAAGTTAACCATGGATACACAGAAACCAAGAAGCCGCGTTTAAATAGTTGTCATCGCAGCGTAAGTTGGGTTGAACCAGTGAAACCCAACATAACCCATTCCTCAGCGCCAGAATTAATCAAAATCAATCTAGCTCTGTTGATAAGCCGAAGAGCCAGTCAATTAAGTTTTTAATGCCTAATCTGCGTTTATCTGCGAAATCTGCGGATTACATTTCTTACCGCTGATATTCAGGGGACAGCGGCTTTAGCTATAAAATGTAATCTCTGTGCCCTCTGTGCCCTCTGTGTCTCTGTGGTGAATATTCATATCTAATGAAGAGGATTGTGGCCGCCAAGACAACTTTATATCTGCGAAAATCTGCGTAATCTGCGGATAAATATCTATCAAATCTCCATACCCTCTGTGTCTCTGTGGTTAATCGTCAAAGAAAATATAGATGTCAGAATAACGGGCAATAAAAAAGCCCGGGTTGCAATGCAAACCGGGCTTTGAATTCGATGGTGGCTCGACCTGGAATCGAACCAGGGACACAGGGATTTTCAATCCCTTGCTCTACCAACTGAGCTATCGAGCCAACAAGGTGCGGTATTAAACCTGCACGCGTGCTTGCTGTCAAGTCATGATCAGCATCCTGGGAAGTTCTCCTTGTGGCATTTAGACAGCCATGCTGTAATGACGGGCAGTTTTGCATCGGGGCAGCAAATAAAAATGAATTCCAGTCAGCGTATTTTATTGTGGGTCGTCAGTGTTTTAGCGATAGTTGCAGCACTTTATTTTTTATCGCCATTATTTGATTCACTTGCCCCGGCAGATAAACATCTTGTAGACGCTGATGATGACGATGACGGTGATGACGAGAAGCAGAATCATCAGTTTGCGCTGTCAGTTGAGTTAACCGAAGCTGCACAAAAAATGGCGTCCATTGAAAGTCAGACATTGATGGAAAGTTTCTATACCCCCGAAATACGAGCTATGGCAGCGGTTATACCGACTCGGGAGCTGCAATTAGCCCACTCGCGCTGTTCTGAGGCAAAAATGAACCTTCGTATGGCTAAGGTTAATGAACAGGGGATGAGCAAAGAGTTATCGCGTTTAAAAACACTTCAGCAAGCGACCGGTAGTGTGGCATCAAAAGAGGTGGACTTTGCGCAAACCAATTTATCGATTGCTCAGGCGCAAGCTGAGTTAAAACAGCAATTAGTAGAAAACTGTCACGCTGAAGTACGCCAACAATGGCCTCAACCCGTTGCCGACTGGGTTATTAACGGTGGGGAACAATTCGAACTGCTGATGTCGCGGGAACAGTCGATTCTTAAAGTCACTTTGCCTCCCAAACAAAGCCTGAATCCAAACGTTGATACTGTGCGGTGGCAACAACCCCATCAACAAAATGATGTTGGTGAGGCGCAACGGCTTGCCGCTGCCATCAGTGTCGATCCGGTGTTAAGTGGCGAGACCTGGTTTTTTCTGAACAAATCATCCTCTTTGCAGGAAGGTGCAAAGTTACATGTGTGGGTGCCTACTGAGCAGGGTGCATTTTCAGCGGTGCTGATTCCGTATCAGTCAGTGGTCTGGTACGCGGGCCAGCCATGGGCCTATTTGCGCATGGATGAGCAGCGTTTTCAGCGTATTTCGTTGCTTAATGGTCATGACTCGGTGGAAGGTATTTATCTGCAACAGGGATTCCATCCGGGCGATGCCGTTGTGACCTCAGGTGCTCAGACATTGTTATCAGAAGAGTTCAAATGGCAAATTCATGATGAAGACGATGATGATGACTAGCCAAATCATCAGCACCCCCTCATTCAATAATTAACAGGAACACGGATGCTTTCTCATTTGGTTGCTTTTTCGGTTCGTGCCCGCGGTGTGGTACTGGCATTAGCGTTATTAATGTTGGGCTATGGTTCCTATCAGCTCTACAAAGCCAGTCTGGATGTATTTCCAGAGTTTGCTCCAAAGCAGGTCATTATTCAGACCGAAGCGTCTGGATTTACTGCCGAGCAGGTGGAAACCCTGGTGACCCAACCAATTGAAAACGCACTGGGTGGTCTTCCGGATGTCATGTTTGTACGTTCAGCTTCGACGCCCGGATTGTCCGTTGTAATCATTACCTTTGAAGAGCGAAGCGATATTTATCTTAACCGACAGTTGGTATCTGAACGGTTGATGCCTGCACAGGGACAATTACCGCAGGGCGTTGGTCCCGCTTTAATGGTGCCCCTGGAATCTTCTTCCGGCACCATCATGACCATCGGGTTGACCTCTGATCAGCAGAGCCTGATGCGACTGCGGGAAATGGTGGACTGGACATTAACGCCCAGATTGCTTGCCGTTGATGGTGTAGCTGATATCAATGTGTTCGGTGGTGCAGAGAAACAAATGCAAATCCAGCTCGATCCTCAAAAACTGGCTTTATACCAGTTGTCCCCCATGGATATCGTTACAGCCGCTCATGAAGCTACGGTATTGCAAGGCAGCGGATTTATTGAAAACAGCAATCAGCGCATGATGCTGCAAGTGGTCGGTTTTCCGGTGAGCGCTGACACAATGGCGAAAGTAGTGATTCGCCAGCAGGGTCAGTCTGTGCTGCATCTCGGTGATGTGGCAACCATAGAATATGGTCCTGCACCCGCTATCGGTGGCGCCGCAATCAGTGGTGAGCCTGGCATAGTATTGATGGTGATCGGTCAATATAAAGCCAATACTCTGGCAGTAACCCAAGGCATTGAAACTGCGTTGAATGAGTTTCGTGATGGGTTTGAAGTTGATGGTATTGAGTTACACGCCGATTTATTCCGCCCGGCCAATTATATTCAAACCTCGCTGGCGAACATCCAACATCATCTGCTGGTTGGTGGTGGTCTAGTGCTTTTAGTGCTGTTTTTATTCCTGTTCAATTTACGCACGGCGATTATTTCGATGACCGCCATACCACTATCATTATTTGCCGCGTTGATAGTGCTGCTGGAGTTCGGGGTTAACATCAATATTATGGTGCTGGGCGGTTTGGCTATCGCGCTAGGTGAGGTGGTTGATGATGCGATTATTGATACCGAGAATATTTTCCGTCGTTTACGTGAAAATGCCGCATTAAAAGAACCCCGTCCGGTTATTCAGATTGTTTATGAAGCATCGATGGAAGTTCGTGGTTCGGTTGTTTATGCCAGCTTAATTGTGATGCTGGTGTTTGTGCCTTTATTAACTCTGGGCGGAGTGGCTGGAAGAATGTTTGAGCCATTAGGTGAGGCTTATATTCTGGCGATTCTGGCTTCGTTGTTTGTGGCGTTGACGGTCACACCGGCGTTATGTCATACGTTACTCAGTCGGATTGGGGTTACCCGAACCTCTGAGCCACCACTGATCCACTGGCTGCAAATCCTCTATGGGCGCGTTTTAAAAGTAACCTGTCAATTCCCCAAACTGATGATAATCAGCGTATTGGTGTTGTGTATCGCTGGAGCCAGTCTGCTGCCATATTTCGGTGGACGTTTCCTGCCAGAGCTGCGTGAGGGGCATTACATTATTCACACGGCTAGTGTGCCCGGTACCTCGCTGGAGGAATCCTTGCGAATTGGAGGGTTGATTGAACAGCAGGTAGCGGCAATACCTGGGGTGCGAGCCACATCACAATGGGCCGGTCGTGCAGAGCGTGGCGCTGATACATTTGGCACCCATTACAGTGAATATGAGGTGGACCTGGAGCCACTTTCGGGCCCTGAGCAACAAGTTGTTCTGGATGAAATTCGTGAAATTCTGGAAGCGTTCCCGGGCATCAGTTCTGAGGTGAACACGTTCCTGACCGAGCGGATTGATGAAACCATTTCAGGTTATACCTCGCCGGTCGTAGTCAATATCTATGGTTATGATTTGGATGCACTTGATTATAAAGCGCGCGAAGTGGCTGAGGTGATGGCCGATATCGAGGGAGCCACAGATATACAGCTACGCGCTCCGCCGGGTGAACCCCAACTGCAATTACGCATTAAACTCGAAGAATTACCCCAATGGGGCCTGCAGCCGGCGACGGTGATGCAGAATATCAAAGCGGCATTTGATGGTATTCAGGTTGGACAGATATCCGAGGGGAACCGTTTGTTTGATATTCGTGTGGTGTTGCCACCCGACCTGCGTGAACAACCGCATCAAATTCTGAGTATGCCATTACGTACTCTAGATAACAGGATGTTGGCACTGGGAGATGTCGTTGAGTTACAGCAGGTTTCCGGCAGACATGCGATTCTGCATCACGGTGCTCAGCGATTGCAAACTATTACCTGTAATGTCACCGGACGCGATTTGCGTTCATTTTTTCAGGAACTGCAACAACGGATCCATGAGGATGTGCAGTTCGATGCTGATACTTACCCCGAGTTTACCGGCACTGCTGTGGCTGAAGCCGAGTCACGTAAGGATCTGATGATTCATTCCATTCTGGTTGGACTTATCGTGCTCATTTTATTGTATATGGCACTGCGCAGTGTGCGTAACACGTGGCTTGTGTTACTGAATTTACCCTTCTCGTTATTGGGTGGTGTGGTGGCAGCGTGGTTAACCGGAGGCGTGCTATCTATTGGTTCGCTGGTGGGGTTTGTCACGCTGTTTGGTATTACCCTGCGAAATGCCATTATGCTGGTCTCACATTATCAGCATCTGATTGAACATGAGGGTAAGGCCTGGGTGATGGAAACGGCTATTCAGGGAGCGCTGGAGCGTCTGCCATCGATTTTAATTACTGCATTGGTCACTGCGTTGGCGATGTTGCCAATAGCAATTAACGCTGACAGCCCGGGTCGTGAAATTATGGGGCCAATGGCGGCCATTATTATCGGCGGGCTGATTTCGTCGACATTGCTGACTTTACTGGTATTACCCAGTGTGATGTTGCGTTATGGCGAGTTTAACAAGCAACGACTCACTCAAACGGAAACCACCATGCAAAGGCAATGATGCCAAGAACAATCAGGATCAAAATAATTTCAACAATCATCAGCGACCGATAGCGAAAGTTTCTGTTGTATTGTTGCGTTGCTCAGCAAAGAATTGGTAAATCTGTTTTATTTCATCACTGGAAAAGCGGATTAAAATCAGTTCCTGTCCGGGACGGATCAGGTCGGGATCATAGCCCATGGTGTGAGTATTGAAGTTATAAACGTAACTGGTCGATACTTTATCATGCAGAATCTTGCCTAAAAATGAACTTAGTCCGGTGGGTAATGGTTCATCTGCATCCGCTGGAATCAGCACACTGACTTTTTGCTCTGAGCCATCACGCTGCAGGCGGATTCCCTGTCGAAAATTGCGAATCAAACCGGTCTGAATAATGCCCCAGAGACCTTGAATATCCTCTTCCGTTACCCGGTGCAGATAAAACAGGCTGTCCTGCATTTCTTCTGAATCACTATCAATTAACTCGGCGATATCCAGTTTTTGTACACCCCGACTGATGGTGACAGAAATTTCCTGATTCTCTGGAATACCTGACTCGGCCAGCTCGCCTGCTTTAAGCTGTTTGACCTGTTTCTGCTTGCGGATTTGAGTCACAGGCGCCTGTTGATCAATATCTTCACGTTTTAACAACTCCACCAATGGGGCGGTAATTGTCTCGCCTTGTTCAGTCACAATGGTAATCGGCGCGATATGATCCTCTTCCTGAGTTTCCAATTCCTGCAAGGTGGTCTTTTCTCGGGTTTCTTCGGTATAGCGAATGGTCACCGGAGTATCATCGCTAAGCGATGTGTCATCCATCAGACTTTTTAATGTAGTGACGCGTTGTTCAAGTTCTGGCAATGCAATAATGCTGTCCGGACGGACAAACATATCGTCATATTCATTAATAATAATCGTATCTGCATCAGAATTCGCCAGATTATCCACAAACGCTTCTGCTTCCTGTTCACGAATGGTTTCACTATCCGGCACTTCATCAGCGGAGCGAATAATTTCCAGCGGTAAATCAGGTTCGATTACTTCTATCGGCGGGTCGACTGTTAATTCACTGCGGTTTGGCGGCGCGTCACTCCATAACAAATAGCCAAACAGTAATAACACGATAACAGCGAGTATCGCCGCGATGATTGTGGAACCTGTACGGGCTCGATCCATTTGAAAACCGCCTCAGTGCATGTTTAATCAGTCCGAGAATAAGCTACCAAGTGTCGCCAGATCAAGTTCTCGACACCATGGCTTTTCAATACATTCCGACAGAGTGACCGATTTCAGCCATTCCTCTGCCTGCTGGGGCAGAATCGTATCTGAGGTTTGCAATAACTCAGAAAGATAAAGACCAAGACTCTCTGCATCAATATTATCTTTAGTGACAGCTGTGATGACTGCATACACCACTGACTTCAGATCCAGCTGTGCCAGTGCAATGGGAATTTTTTTGATGATTACAGCATTTTCCATCGGTTGTAACTCAAAGCCGAAAGAGTTTAGTAATGTCTGTTGTTTTTCAACACTGTTTAACTGGGCGTCACTGCACGGCTGGCTGAGCGGCACCAGAATCGGCCGGCTTTTCAAGGGCAACTGTTTTAGCAGCTTGCCGAATTGTTGCTGGCGCGAACTGGAGAGGGCTTTTGGAAGATCAATCAGATAATGCTGTTGCTGAAAATGTATCCAGACATATCGTTGGTGCAAAATCTGCATTAACTGAATAGCATTATTTGAGTCAGTCTGGTTAATGGATACCGGCCTATGGACAGCATACTCTGGAGGAGCTGTGGCAAGGTCATGTCTTTGATAGAGCGAAGCCTTTTCTGCAATTCGTGGCATATTTGTCGTAGAGGGACTTTGAACAGGGCCAGTAATTATTTGTTGCTGTAACTGATCTTTTACCGCTCGATGGATCAATCCATGAATCAGCCGGGTTTCCCGAAAGCGAACCTCATGTTTGGTTGGATGTACATTCACATCCACCCGATCCAGTGGAATGGTCATATAAAGAACATAGGCTGGATGACGGCCAGCCGGAATCAAATCGGCATAGGCCTGACGCACTATCTGACTGATCAGACGATCCCGTATTACCCGGCCATTAATAAAAAAGTATTGTTGATCAGCCTGAGGACGATGCGCCTCCACATGCCCCAACCAGCCTTTTATCGTAATGATATCAAACGCTTGATCAATCGCTATGGCCTGCTTTACAAATGCTTGACCACAGATTTTGCCAATTCTTGCCAATTGCTGAGACTCAGACTGGGCAATGGGCAGGTTGAGCTTTTGCTGGCCATTTAATTGACACTGAAAGCGCACATCGAAGCGGCTTAATGCCAGTCGCTGCATGGTGGTAAGGATTTGTTGCTGTTCGGTACGCGCACTGCGCAGAAACCGGCGGCGGGCTGGCAGATTAAAAAACAAATCTCGCACGGCCACAGTGGTGCCTTCTGGGTGGACAACGGGCTCTGGTTCATCTTCCTCATGATGAATCTGCCAGCCACATTCACTGTTCTGCTGCCGGGAAATCAAACTCAAATTGGAGACCGAGCTGATACTGGGTAAGGCTTCACCACGGAATCCCAGACTGGATATCTGGCTCAGCTGATCACTGGAGGAAATTTTGCTGGTGGCATGCCGGCTTAGCGCCAGACAGAGATCTTCAGGATGAATACCTGAACCATTATCCCGAACCTGAATCAGCTGACTGCCTGAACCTTCAATGGTCACATCAATTTCTGTTGCTGATGCATCCAGACTGTTTTCCACTAGTTCCTTGATGACAGATGCCGGGCGTTCGATAACTTCGCCAGCCGCAATTTGGTTGGCAAGTTGTAGGGGCAGTGCAAGGATACGTTTCGGCGTCAGCATCGACACAGTTTAACAGCTGCGAACAGCAAATCCGCAGTCAAAATCAATCAAGGAATTTTTAAAACGTCACCGACCATCAGTTTGCTGGTTTGCAGATTATTGGTGGATTTCAATTCAGACATATTGACCCGATAGCGTTGTGCAATGGTGCTTAAGGTATCCCCGCTGCTAACAATATGTTGTTGCGGTTTAACCTGCTGGGTTATCGGGTTTCTCTGGAAATAACTACGAATACCAGCCAGCATTGCCTGCGCCAGTTTGTTCTGATGATTGACATCATTAAGCTTGCGCTCTTCTTCCGGGTTGGAAATAAACGCTGTTTCTACCAGTACCGAGGGAATGTCTGGTGATTTGAGTACTACGAAAGCGGCTGATTCAACCTGTTTTTTATGTACCGGGCCAACGCGTTTCAATCCCCCCAGAACACTGTTACCCACTTCAAGACTGGCTTCAAGACTGGCGGTCTGTGATAAATCGAGTAATACCGAGGCCAGCAGGTCGTCTTTATCCTCCAGACTAATACCACCAGCCAGATCAGCAGCATTCTCACGATCTGCCAGAATCTGAGCCGCCTCACTACTCGCTCCGCGTTGCGATAGCACATAGACCGAAGAGCCTTTGGCGCTGCTACGTTGGAAGGCATCAGCATGGATGGAAATAAACATATCCGCACCATTTTGTTTGGCTCGCTGAATACGTTGTCTCAGGGTAATGAACTCATCGCGTTCACGTGTCATAAAGGCACGCATTCCCGGTTCGTTATCCACCAGCTTTGCCAGCCGACGGGAAATAGCGAGTACCACATCTTTTTCACGTGTACCTTTTCTGCCAATCGCCCCCGGATCACGGCCCCCATGTCCCGGATCGATTGCTATCACGATATCGCGACGGGGTAGCATCGGTCTATTGCGTACCGTGGTCGTAGTGGCTGTTTGCTGCGGTGGTGGGGTGTAATCAACTTTTGTAATTTGAGTGGAAGCTTTTTCTTCCTCTTTAACAGCCGCTTTTTCTGGTGATTTTGATGATTTGTTAGTGGCCAGAGCCGTGGCTGGTCCATGTTTTAAATCGACCAGAAGACGATGCGAGTATTCACCTTCAGGCGCCAGAGTCTGAATCTCATAGTCCGTTTGCTGTTTAAGATCGAAAACCAGGCGATATGTTTCTTGATCATGCTGGGCATGACGGATTTTTTCGACTACTGCACTGTTAAATGTCGGGGCAATTAATTTTTTGTTTACCTTTGCGGCTTTAAGATCAACAACTAACCGATGCGGATTTGTCAGTGTAAAGCTGGAATATTCCAGTGCTGTATCAAGATCCAGTACCACCCGGGTCAGGTTGGTATTTTGGGATATACGGATATTCTCAACCGAGGCGGCAAGCGCATCGACTGTAAACATCAATAATATCAATCCCAATAACAAACGAGACATAGCAAGTTCCAACAAATTACACAGTGCTAGTTTGTGATTGAAGTAATAAAAAATCAAGACTTTTTTCTATATTTTTAATGAGATAGCGAATAAAGCTGAATTAGTTGTGAAGTTTGTCGCAGATATCAGAAGCAACTTCGGAATAAGCCCTAAAAATAACTTCACGGCCGGAAGTCTGATATTTCAAAGAGATAAGCAGGTCGGGCTCAGGTAAAACGCCTGTGCCTTGTTCCGGCCATTCGATTAACGAGAGGGCGTTGGCAGAAAAATAATCTTCTATACCCAGATAGAGCAGTTCTTCCGGATCAGCGAGACGGTATAAGTCAAAATGGTAAATATCCCGCGCATTGAGCTGATAATGCTCGACCAGAGTGTAAGTCGGGCTTTTAACTTTACCTGAATGGCCAAGAGCTTTGAGCAATCCCCGAACAAAAGTCGTTTTCCCCGCTCCAAGGTCACCTTTGAGGTGGATGCAGAATGCTGAATCAGGCAGCAAGGCCGCCAGTTTAGCCGCTAATTCCAGAGTAGCTTGTTCGTCTTTGAGCCAGAACATTAATAGATAAGATTTGCTAGTCGACGCAGATGTGGCATCAAATCCATGGCCAGTGTGCCGCGTTCACCATCAAGTTCGGCTGCTTTATCCGCCGCCATGCCGTGAAGCGTGACGCCCACACAGGCGGCATCCATGATTGGAAAATGCTGCGCCAGCAGTCCCCCAATGACCCCGGCCAGTACATCACCCATACCACCACTGCCCATTCCGGGATTACCCCATGTGGAAAGACGGGTCGGTGCTTCACCGTTGGAAATCAGTGTTCCTGATCCTTTCAGAACTACCACGCCACCATAACGTCTTTGCAGTTCATAAACTGCAGCAAAACGATCTGCCTGGATTTCTTCTGAGCTACAACCCAATAAACGGGCTGCTTCACCAGGATGCGGGGTGAGCACCCAGTTATCATGATGTTGTGGGTTTTTACTCAGCAGATTTAGCGCATCTGCATCAACGACCATCGGCAGGTTGGTTTCAATGGCTTTCTGGAATAACGCAATGGCCCATTCACTCTGGCCAAGACCAGGGCCAACTGAAAGTGCATTTGCAGGACGCAGCAATTCCTCAAGCTCACTGGCACTTTCAACGCCATAACACATCAATTCAGGTCGGGCCAGATTCAGGATGGGACCGTGTGCACTTCGGGTTGCAATACTGGTTAAACCGGAACCTACGCGCGCTCCTGCCTCAGCTGCAACGCGTGCTGCGCCAGGCATACCATGATCGCCGCCAATGATAAACAAATGGCCATATAAACCTTTATGACCTGTACGCTCGCGAGGGGCTAGTCCTGCCGCATCGTTTTCCAGACTGACCCGACGCGCAATGGGGGTAAAAGCTTTATAGATGGCAGAAGGGACTTTTAATGAATCAAAGCAGACCTGGCCACAGTAATTGGGGCCTACGCCGGTAAATAACCCTTTGTTCAAACCTAGAAAGCTTAATGTGATTGTGGCATGGACGGCGGTTCCTAATGCGCGGCCGGTGTTAGCATGAAGACCGGAAGGAATGTCCAGCGCTAAAACCGGTATTCGTTTTGTATGTTCATTGATAGCGTTAACCGCTAAGGCATGGTAACCACTTACTTCACGACTGAGCCCTATACCCAGAAGCGCATCAACAATAACGTCTGTGGTGGGTAATTTATCTTCAAACCGATGAATTTCAACACCGCTGGCAAGAATTGCTTCACGGGCTGCAAAGGTTTCCTCGCTCATTTCTTTTTCATCGCCCACCTGAAAAATGCTGACGCGATACTCTTCCGCGATTGCCTGTCTGGCCAGTTCGAAGCCATCCCCACCATTATTTCCAGTACCGCAAACCACTAATATACGTTCAGCTTGGGGCCAATGACATTTAATACAATCCAGCGCAGCCCCGCCTGCACGTGCCATTAATGTTGCTGACGAAATATTATGTTGCCCTGTGACAATACGTTCCAGTTCACGGGTCTGTTCTGCAGTGTAAAGTTCATGTGGCAAGGTCGACATAAAATAATATCCCGATGAAAAAATTCAGTTCTTTATAATAGCCCGCATGGCCGATTCAAATACAGTGCAGTTATCCCGAACGCTTTTAAAAGATATGCAGATCTGGGCGCGTTCACTGGGCTTTCAGCAGCTTGGGGTCAGTGATATTGACCTTTCTGCAGCTGAAGATCAATTGCAACAATGGTTAGCGCGCGGTTTTCATGGTGAGATGGAGTTTATGCAACGCCATGGCAGTTTGCGAACCCATCCCGAAGAGTTAATGCCCGGAACTATTCGCGTAATAACCGCCAGAATGGACTACTGGCCTGAAACCGCTTCCGATGCATGGCAAGTGATGGGCGAGAGTGAATTGGGTTTTATCTCCCGTTATGCACTGGGTCGGGATTATCACAAATTGATACGTAAGCGTTTACTTCGGCTTTCGCAACGAATTGAGGAGGCCGTTGGTGCAATGGGATATCGGGTTTTTACCGATAGCGCTCCCGTGATGGAAAAAGCCCTGGCACAAAAATCCGGACTGGGCTGGATTGGCAAACATACCAATGTGTTAAACCGGCAAAACGGTTCATATTTCTTTTTGGGCGAAATTTATACTGATCTGCCTTTACCACTGACAGAGCCTGTATCTGATCATTGTGGTTCCTGCACGGCCTGTATCGATATCTGCCCGACTCAGGCGATTATCGCACCTTACGAACTGGATGCCCGGCGTTGTATTTCGTATCTGACCATTGAGCTTCGCGGCAGTATCCCTGTCGAATTCCGACCTATGATGGGCAATAGGATATATGGCTGTGATGACTGCCAGTTGGTATGTCCCTGGAACAAATTTGCTCAGATGACAACAGAATCGGCTTATTTGCCACGCGAAGGTCTTGATGCCCCTCAGCTGGTGGATTTATTTACCTGGACCGAATCTGAATTTCTGCAACGCCTTGAAGGCAGCCCAATCCGCCGCATTGGTTATGAATGTTGGTTGCGGAATATTGCTATTGCTCTGGGGAATGCCAAAACTTCACAAACAGTTTTGGCGGCATTAAAGGATCGGATTGAATATCCCTCAGAGCTTGTACGTGAACATGTACAGTGGGCTTTGGAACAACACAATACCCCGTCATAAAGCTGTCATTAACACCCTATAGAGTCTCGTGCCTGTATGTCTATTTATACTGGAGCAGGTGTGAGATTAAGTGTGGTATCAAGATGGCTGGCAATATTTATGGCTGCTGGATTAATGATAGGAGTGCTGGCGGGTATTTGGGGTTGGCAACAATTAGATAAGCCCTATCAGATCGCCCAGCAGTTCCAGCAATTTAAATCCCGGTTTGATATTGAGGTTCGGGTGTTGTTGGCCCGTTATCTGGCTTCCGGTGATGCTGACCTGCTTCAACAGGCGGAAACACAGCTTGTTGAATTATCTACCGTAGAACAGACCTGGCTCACTGAACAGGATAATCAGACGATTCAATCTGCCATTGCCTTGCTTCAGGAAAAAGTACTTGAAGTGCGTGAGGCTGGAAAACTGGCTGGTAATCCACAAGCGCTGCTGATTCAGAATGAACGTGAACGAGATGGTGAAATTGGCCTTTTGATCGACTACGCTCAAAATAGAGAAGCGCAGGGGCATCCCTATCAGCAATCCTTTACAGCACTACTGGCAGAATTAAGTCGTCAACTGAATGATATTGGTCGCCTGCGGCAGCGTTATATCGAATTGCAAACCAGCGAGATTCAAACAGCATTAGTTTCTGCGAACAATGCGTTTATCGATAAGTTGGAACAATTAAATACTCTGCCAAAATTTGGTGTTTATTCAGAAGTGAATACCGAAGCATTAATTCCCCAGGAGCCGGAAGAACTTGGGCAACGTGGCATTGACTCATTATTCTCATTGAGCAGACGCTATGAAAAAGAATTAAGCAATACATTAGAGTTTGATCAGCAGCTACAACAAAAACGCGCGGCCTTAGGTGGCGAGATTTCTACATTTGCCGATAAGCTGGATCAGTTTCAGTTAAAAATAGAAGACATCAAACAGTCTGTCAGTCAGCAGGTACAGTGGATCATGATGGGGGTTGTTACCATTATTATCCTGACTATTTTGCTGTTCTATTTTTTACAGAAACGAATCATCCGTTTTCTAATTCAGTTAGAGCATTATTTCAGCCAGATGATTAAAGGTAACTTTCAACAGACGCTGGTTTCACAGCTACCGTTTGTCGAATCACGATCCGTTGAGCAATCGGCCCTGCAGCTACAAAGTTATTTTGCTCAGTTGATTGATAAGCTGAATCAGCAATCTCAAAATGTATTGGCTGCCAGTACTGATTTACAAACTTCCTCAATGCAGGCGGTATCGGTCAATCAACAACAGATTGCCGCCACCGAGGAAGTTTCGGCTGCGGTCACCGAGTTATCGTATTCCTTTAAAGAGGTTGCCCAAAGTGCCTCAAATGCGGCTGAATCAACAGAACAGGCTACTCAGGCAACTCAGCAGGCCAGTCAACAATTAACCAGTGCTGCCAATGCCAGTCATCAACTCGCTGAGGATTTGTTAGCATTTGAGAGCACGATGAATACATTGGAACAACGTGGCAAGGATATCAGTCAGGTGCTGGTGGTGATTCAAAGTGTGGCTGAGCAAACAAATCTGTTGGCCCTGAATGCGGCAATTGAGGCCGCAAGAGCCGGTGAACATGGCAGAGGTTTCAGTGTGGTAGCCGATGAAGTTCGACAATTGGCGACCCGCACTAAACAATCAACGGAAGAAATTCAGGCCATTATTGTCGATCTGCTGAACAGCAGCGGTGAAGCTGCTGCAACGGTTCGATCCCAGAGTCAGTTTGCTGAACAATGTGCTGAACAAGGTTTTAAAGCTAAAACAGCGATGACTCCGGTAATAAACGCGGTGCAGAATATTCATCAGGTCAATGCTTCCATCGCTACAGCAACCCAGCAACAGACAGCGGTAGTGGATGATATTGCCAGAAGTACCGAACAGATCAAACAGCGCTCAGAGACCGTGAATCAGCAAATAACTGAAATTGAACAGGCTGGGCACAGTCTCAATCAAGTCAGCCAGAGTTTGAATAAACTGGTGGGGCAACTAAAACAATAAACCGAGTGATAATTTGTAGTTGGAATTTTTATGAACAACCATTTTGATCCACTCCTGCAAAAGCAGTTGAGTCGACGCTCAGTGCTGCAATTCAGTTTAGGTGCGATGCTGGCATCTGCCATGCCATTATCCTCGGCCGCTACAATGCTTCGCAATCAATCTCAATTGCTTGGCTTTACACCGATTCCGACCGCTGATTTACTCGATGAAGTGGTGGTGCCGGAAGGCTACCGGGCTGAAGTGTTTTACCGCTGGGGGGATCCTATTTCGGATGGTCCGGCATTTAACATGGATGCCAGCAATAGTGCCGCTGATCAAATGCAACAGGCCGGTATGCACCATGATGCCTTGCAGTATTTTCCATTGCCTAAAGGTTCAGAGAATAATGATCATGGCCTGTTGGTAATGAATCATGAATATCTGGATCTGGATATCATTCATACCGATGGCAGCCATAAGCATTCACCGGAAACCTACACTGCCGACAAAGTCGCCAAAGAGCAAAATGCTCATGGTGTATCGCTGATTGAAGTCAGACAGGAAAATGGTGAGTGGCAAATTGTCCGTCCATCGACCTATGCCCGCCGTTTAACGGCTAACACACCAATGCAGATAAGCGGCCCGGCTGCAGGACATGAGTTGATGAAAACCCGAGCTGATCCAGAAGGCAAAAACGTGCTGGGTACTTTCAATAATTGCGCCAATGGTAAAACTCCCTGGGGAACGTATCTGACCTGCGAAGAGAATTTTCATTATTACTTTGTCGCTGATCCCAAACACTCAAGAGATGCGGAAACCGAACGCCGCTGGCAACGCTATAAGCTGGGGTTCAGTTATTACGGCTGGCAGCAGTTTGACGCGCGGGTTGATTTGGATAAAGAGCCTAATGAAGCCAATCGCTTT
>NZ_DFTU01000078.1:27408-27770 GCF_002379485.1 Methylophaga sp. UBA4204
ATCGCTTTGGCTGGATGGTTGAATTTGATCCGTATAACCCACAAAGCATTCCGGTAAAACGGACCGCACTGGGACGTTTTGCCCATGAAAATGTGGCGCACAAAATAGGCAGGGACGGCCGTTTGGCATTTTATTCAGGTGATGATTCCAAATTTGAATACATCTATAAATTTATTACCCGCGATGCCTGGGATGGCAGTCTGGGCGCACATCATGGTCGGTTGCTGGATGATGGCATTCTCTATGTTGCACGCTTTGAAGAGGATGGCAGCGCCCGTTGGTTGCCGCTGCTGTTTGGTGAAAATGGGTTAACGACTGAAAACGGGTTTGTCGATCAGGCCGATGTACTGGTTCATGCCCGA
>NZ_DFTU01000078.1:27872-28128 GCF_002379485.1 Methylophaga sp. UBA4204
CATGCCCGTGCAGCAGCAGATATCGTGGGCGCCACTAAAATGGACCGCCCGGAATGGATCACGGTGCATCCGCATAACGATGAGGTGTTTGTCTCTCTGACTAATAACAGTGATCGGGGCCAACAAGATAACGTCGGTAAAGATGCCGCTAATCCGCGTAACCAGAACCTTTTCGGTCATATTATTAAATTCAGTGAAGCCGACGCCACCGCCACTGAGTTTAGTTGGCAGGTTTTTGTTTTGGCTGGCGAGGGAG
>NZ_DFTU01000078.1:28260-28692 GCF_002379485.1 Methylophaga sp. UBA4204
GGGTGAGCAGTTCGCCAATCCTGATGGCTTAAACATCGATGACCGCGGTGTGTTATGGATTCAGACCGATGTCAGTGCCAGCGTATTGAATGATGGGGCGTTTAAACAATTTGGCAATAACCAGATGTTGGCAGCCGATCCGGCAACTGGTGAAATCCGCCGATTTCTGACTGGACCAGTGGGGTGTGAAATTACGGGCGTGATCATGACACCGGATATGAAAACCATGTGGGTGAATATTCAGCATCCGGGTGAAATGTTAGATGTTCTGCAAAGACGTGGCATCAATAAGTCCCCCCAAAACCCTAACGCGGCCAGTAACTGGCCCGATCATTATCCAAATGGCCGTCCTCGTTCCGCCACGGTGCTTATTAGCAAAGAGGATGGTGGGGTGATTGGGACGTGATGCTAAGTAATTAACCACAGAGACAC
>NZ_DFTU01000078.1:28820-29886 GCF_002379485.1 Methylophaga sp. UBA4204
TAATTAACCACAGAGACACAGAGATTTATATAGTCGTTAATCCGCAGATTTCGCAGATGGACGCAGATTATTTGAGAAGTAATATGGATATTACCGTGCCTTACAAGCCATAAATGTTGATGGATAAATTTTTTTCGTAGGTTGGCGCTTAGTCTGCGAAGCCCAACACTATATTTATGTCGGGTTACGCTTCGCTAACCTGAACTGCTTCATTTATCAACCTCTGTGCCTTCCGTGTCTCTGTGGTTAATTCAAAAAAAATCTGCGTCCATCTGCGTAATCTGCGGATCAAATAATATTAGTTTTGACTGGGTTTGCGAAACCCAAGATTTATTCTGAAAAATACAACGAATTAGCTGTTAGTCTTGGCTGAGACTAAGTTTTGATTACTATTGCATGTAGTTCATCGCCATTCGAGGCCCTAAATGTTTTCATCCTTGACGTTCAACCTGATCGCTTTTGGCATCGCTGCTCTGATCATCATTCTCGCTGGCAGTCGTTTGGCAAAATTTGCAGATGAACTGGCTGATCGGACTGGCATGGGGGAAGCACTGTTTGGAGTATTACTGCTGGCGGGAGTGACTTCGCTACCGGACTTTGCTGCGACCTTAAGTGCCGCAATAGATTCACGAGACGATCTGGCCATGAGTAATGTTATGGGTAGCATGGCGGTGAATCTGGTGTTTCTTGGTATTGCGGACATCGTGTATCGCAAAGCCAATCTGGAGCATGCAGCCGCTTCCCCTGTGAACCTGATACTCGCAGGCTTGTTGATTGTATTGCTGACACTGCCATTACTGGCGATCGTCTCGCCCTCAGTTTCCTTTTGGGGCGTGCATCCAGTCACGCCGGTGGTCGTTGTCACCTATTTGTTTGGATTGCGCTTGGTTCACCGCGCGCAATCACGACCAATGTGGTTTCCACGGCCAACCCAACAGACAGTTCCGGATAAACCCCAAAAACATCATCATGGCAGCCTGATGGCGACATGGCTTGGTTTTATTACCCTTGCTTTCGTGACCTGCATCGCGGGTTGGATGGTAATGGAATCAGCCAAAGGTATTGC
>NZ_DFTU01000078.1:30041-44894 GCF_002379485.1 Methylophaga sp. UBA4204
TTCCACACCCGAATTGGTGACCACTATCGCCGCGATACGTTATGGCGCGCTGACCCTGGCAGTTAGTAATATCTTCGGTACCAACTGTTTTAATATTCTCGTAGTAGCCGCAGCCGATGTGGGCTATCCGCATAATTCCATCTATCACGATATGTCACCCGTCCAGATGACATGGGGCTTGGTCAGTATCCTGATGACTGCCATTCTGTTGCTTGGCATGGTGCGGCGCGAGACTTACGGCATTGGCCGAATTGGTTTCGAAAGTGCATTAATTCTCTCTGTTTACGTCATCGCCTTGGGCATTATTGTGTTAAATGGCTGAGACCTTTCAGATTATTAACCACAGAGGCACGAAGCGCACAGAGGTTTATATGGATATTTATCCGCAGATTACGCAGATGTACGCAGATTAATTTAGAGGCAATGGTGTGATTTAACCATGCCTCCTAAACACCAATATTGATAATGTAAAAACTTCTTAGGTTAGCGCTGAGGCACGAAGCCCAAAAATCACGTTTGCTTTGTCGGGTTACACTGCGCTAAACCAACCTACATTATTTATTCATATTTATGCCCTCCGTGCCTTGATGGTTAATCCAAAAAATCTGCGTCCATCTATGTAATCTGCGGATCGAACTCATTAAATTGCTAGTCATTTAATAATGTGAAATATTATTTTTTCAACGTTTCAATGCACCATGCATTATGGAAAGACAGAACGGAGAAAACAGAAAGTAGTTTTGTTTTCTTAAATAAATAGAACAGGGCGCGAAGGTCCTGATAAAGCAAAATCTAGGGAGGGAAAAAATGTCTTCTTCATTAATGATCGGACCCTTACTCGGTGTCGAGTCGGACACTGATTACACAGTGTGTTTTTTGACCGATAAAACGGTGAGCTCCGCTACGGTGATCATGGATGACATTTCTGTTCAGGCAACGCAAATTCAGACAACACCAAAAGGCTACTTCTGGCGAGTTGAAGCAGAAATACCAGCAAACAGTTCAGGTAAGTTTGTCAGCTACACTATTAATCTGAATAACAACAAAGCCAATGACAAGCATGGTCGTGACCGCTGGACGTTTTATGTGCCAGGTTTAGATGAAAAGCCGATATTTGCTTATACCTCCTGTAATGGTTTTTCCAGTGCAGATATTCTCACCAAAACCGAAAACCCATACGCCTTATGGGAGGACATGCAGCGCAAGCATTATCAACAACCCTTTTCCATACTAATGATGGGCGGTGATCAACTCTATGCGGATGAAATATGGTCGGCTGTCCCGGAATTAGAGAAATGGTTACAACTCACTAAAGTAGAAAAAACGTCGCGTACCTTTAACGCCACAATGCGCGATCAGGTCAATCGTTTTTATGAAAAACTCTATTGCCAACGATGGGATAACCCGTCCATGTCATTGATGATGGCATCAATACCGACGGTGATGATGTGGGATGACCACGATATATTTGATGGGTGGGGCAGCTATCCAGAGGAAATGCAGCAATGCGATGTCTATCAGGGTGTTTATGATATTGCTAAACGCTATTTTGAATTATTCCAAATCCGTAGCAGCAAAAATATCAGTTTGCTGGATAATCAGGCAAAACATTATGCTTTTGCTTTTTTATTCCGGGACTATCATATCCTGGCACTCGACAACCGAGCCGAGCGCACGCTTGAACAGGTAATGAGTTTCAGCCAGTGGCAGATGGTTAATGATTATCTTGATAATAAGGTGAACAATGGCGACCTGTTAGTCATGTCAGCTGTACCGGTTGTGTATCGTGACTTTTCATTTACCGAAGCCAGTTTTGATGTCACCCCCTGGGAAGAAGAACTGACTGATGATTTGAAAGATCACTGGCGTTCCAAAGAGCATCAGGGAGAGCGTGCTCGTTTAATTATGCGTTTGCTGCAAAATGCTGAAAAACGCTACAACATTAAATCACAGCATCAGAAAACGGTGATTCTGTCTGGTGATGTGCATCTGGGATGCCTTGGGGTGATTAATGATTCACGCAAACACGATCGACCACTGAAAATTCATCAGGTTGTTTCCTCTGGCATATTGCATCCGTCTCCAAGTCGCATTGCCTGGTTGGGTATTATGGCCGTCACCAATGATCGAGATGAGTTTCTCAATGAAGACGAAACCATCAAAATCTCCATGTTGAAACCGTTTGGCTCCGATCAATATATCCGAGCCCGAAATTATTTGACCCTTGAAGAAGGCACCGATGACAAACTTTGGGTTAACTGGATATGTGATCAAAGTAAACAAAAACCGAGTTATCCACTCGAGTAAGCGATTTCTAAAAATCCACTGGAAAATAAGTTGATTAATATCTTTTTCCTCTCTAAATTTAAAAATCGCAGAAAGCGTACGGATTGACGAACGTACATTAAGGCGTACAATTTCCACAGTTTTAAAAATTAGTTGAGGTTTACCATGAGCGGAATAACTGCCACTGAAGCACGAAGTAATCTTTATCGGCTTATTGATGAAACGGCCGAATCTCATCAGCCGGTGGTGATTATGGGCAAGCGTAATAAGGCTGTGTTGATTTCGGAAGAAGACTGGACCGCTATTCAGGAGACATTATTTTTATTGTCTGTTCCTGGGATGCGCGAGTCGATTCGTGAGGGTATGGATACGCCTGTTGAAGAATGTAATAAGGAGCTTGAGTGGTGACATGGAAGTTGGTTTACACCAAGCAAGCACAAAAAGACGCAAAAAAATTAGCCTCAAGCGGGCTTAAACCAAAAGCCCAGGAACTGCTGACGTTAGTTTCAGAAGATCCTTATCGAAAACCACCGCCATTTGAAAAGCTGGTTGGTGATCTTTCCGGAGCCTATTCACGCAGGATTAATATTCAACATCGTCTTGTCTATCAGGTTCTGGAAAACGAAGCTGTGGTTAAAGTACTCAGGCTTTGGAGCCACTATGAGTGATCATTGTCTCTGTTGTAATCAGTAATGATCGAATACTCCAAGATTAAGATTGCTCTTGAATACATAGAGGCTGCAATTGAAGAGCGCGAACTTCATCATAGATATTTTGCAGCTATGAATTTAGCTGCTGTAGCAGAAGAGTTACTCGGAAAAATAATCAGAGTTGCTGGAAAAACCGATCAATTTACCCAAGCAGTAGACACTCTCACAGAGGTTCAAAAATTCACTTCTAAACATCTTGGATGGCCAGAGCAAAGTCGAAAAGACCTTAAAAAAATTCTTGGTAGCACGAAGAACAGCATAAAACATATGGATAGTATCTTTGATCAAAATGCCAAGCTTTATTTCAATGTTGAAGATGAATCAAAATGGCTTATTCAGGCAGCAATTAGAAACTTAGATATTTTGAAAATTTATCACTCAGTAACTGTTAAGACATTTGTCGAAAAGTATAATGTCTCTAGTCCAGAACAAGATGAATATCAATAATCTTCTAATCTTTCGGCAAATCCTTAAACGCCGCGATGGCATCTTTTCTGGCCTGTTTATAATCCACAACCGGTTGTGGGTAACCGTATTGTTCGCGTAAATCTGCTGGTGGATTATGCAGTTGCTTGATTGGTACGTCTTTTAACTCCGGCACAAAGCGTTTGATAAATAATCCTTGTGGATCGTAACGTTCAGATTGCAGGGTGGGGTTAAAGACCCGAAAGTATGGCGCTGAATCGACGCCAGTTGATGCACTCCATTGCCAGCCGCCGTTATTGGCGGCGAATTCACCATCAATTAATGTCTGCAGAAAATACTGTTCCCCACGTCGCCAGTCGAGTAACAGCAGTTTGCTGAGAAAGCTGGCGGTAATCATTCTGAGACGATTATGCATCCAGCCTGTTTGGTTGAGTTGACGCATGGAGGCATCGACAATCGGAAAGCCGGTTTTGCCTTCGCACCAGGCTTTGAAACCGGCTTCATCATCGCGCCAGATAACTTTTTCAGTTTCTGGTTTGAATGCTTTACCCATGCTGATGCGTGGAAAATACAGCAATAATTGTTTGTAAAAATCCCGCCAGGCGAGTTCACGAAGCCAGTCATCATGACGCCAGTCACGATTGGCTTCACTGCAATAAAACTGAATGGTCGCCAGTAATCTTCTGGGACCTAACTGGCCGTTGGCCAGATATGGTGACAGCGTGCTGGTGGCCGGTTTGCTGGGAAAATCACGTTGACTTTTATAATCATCCAGTTTGATTTCACAAAATGCCGAAAGCCGTTCCAACGCTTTTTGTTCATTGCCGGGCCATAAATCATCACGAAATTCTCCGGCCCAATCACATTTCAATAGCTCTGGTTTTAAGGCTTTACCCTGTGGTTTTGGCTTTGCATAAGGTGCTTGCTGAATATCTTCGAGGATTTGCAGCCAGCGACGGTAATAAGGCGTGAACACTTTAAAAGGGTCATCCTGCTGGGTTTTTACCGGTAAGGCGACCAATAGGTCTTCGGCGAGCAGATGCACCTTTAAATTGGCTTTGCTTAATACATCTTTAACAGCTTGATCGCGACGTTGCTCATCCAACGGTGTTTCGGCCTGAAACCAGATATCACTGATGTTTTGTTGCTTACAGAGTTTGAGTATTTCAGCAGGTACATCGGCAAAATAATCGACTTCGAGTAAATGAAACGGTATGCCAAGCTGGGCAAGTCGATCAGCGATATCCTGTAATACCGCTGCGCGAAGCCCTAATCTTGCCGGGGATTCATCATGTTGCTGCCATTGTTCGGGTGTCGCGCAGAATACTACCTGGATTGGCCCTTGTTCGGCTGCTAATGCCAATGCGGGATGATCATCGAGGCGTAAATCATTGCGTAACCAGACCAGTTGCGTTGCTTGCATGGAGTTTCCTTACGGTAAATTTCTGAACAGGTATTCAGCATGCTGGCTGATGGCCTGTTGTTCATCTTGAGATTTGTTGTGCCAGTTTTTGACCTGCATACCGAGACGAGGGTTTTTACTCAACAGTTCCTGATGCCGGTCTACAAAATGCCAGTACAGCGTGGTAAATGGACATGCGGTTTCGCCACTGGCCTGTTTTGGATTAAATGGGCAGGACTGGCAATAATTGGACATGCGGTTAATATAGGCGCCGCTGGCAATATACGGTTTGGAGCCGACAATGCCGCCATCGGCGTATTGACTCATACCCAATGTATTCGGGATCTCCACCCAGGCAACGGCATCGACATACATCGCCAGATACCACTCATGAATAGCCTTGGGTTTAACACCCCATAACAAGGCAAACAAACCGGTGACCATCAGTCGTTGAATATGATGGCCGTATCCATGATCCAGCACCTGTTTGACACTGTGATGCAGGCAAGTCATTTCGGTTTCAGCATTCCAGTATAACGCTGGCAGCTTGCGTCGGGCATTCAGAGCATTCATCTGCAACCAGTCATCACGATAGCTCCAGTAAAGCCCCCGCACATATTCACGCCAGCCGAGAATTTGCCGGATAAAACCTTCTACCGCATTTAAAGATGCTTTATTGTCGGTGTAAGCTTTTTCAGCCGCTGCAATCACCTCTGCGGGGGAGAGTAGTTTGAGATTCAGACAGGTCGATAAGCGTGAGTGATAAAGCCAGGGTTCGTCAGTCCACATCGCATCCTGATAATCGCCGAAATGTGGCAGTCGATGCTGGATAAAATCATTTAATGCTGCCAAAGATTGTTCACGGCTGACCGGCCAGTTAAAGGTTTCAATATTGCCGTAGAGATCCGGCAGAAATTTTTCAACATCGGTTATGACTTGTTTAGTGATGTCATTCGCTTCAAACAATAAAGGCTCAGGCAATTTGGATGGACCTTTTTTGCCAAAGCTTTTGCGGTTGTCCTTATCAAAATTCCATTGACCGCCAAGCGGCTGGTCATCTTCCATCAGGATTTGTCGGCTTTTACGCAGTTGGCGATACCAGAATTCCATTCGCGGTTGTTTGCGATCGGCAAGCCAGGCTTTGAATTCACCTTTTTCACTGATGAAATGCTGATCGGCCAGCCATTCAATCTCAATATCAACATCATTGGCGCACTGCTGTATTTCATTCATAACCCGGACATCACCAGGCAATACGCAACGGATTTTTTTAAATGAATCGTGTTTTAACGTGGCAGATAAAGCGTCTGGGAAACTGGATTTTTTGTCACTCAAAGTCCAGTAAATCAGCGGATAGTTATCGGTTTTGAGTTTTTCAGAAAAGTGCCGCATCGCCGATAAAAATAAAACAGTGCGCTGTTTACTTGATAAATACTCTGTGGACTCAGCTGACATTTCAGCCATCCACAGTCGATCATGCTGAGGATCAAAGTTATCGAATAATTGACTCTCTGCATCAAGTTGATCACCAAGGATCAGATTGAGATAACGCAGCCTAGACATTTAATGTCGACATTGCTGCCAGCCACAAAAAAAACGCAGCGCCATAAGATAGATGAGCACGCAGACGCATCAACTCGGCAGAGTAGATTTCATGGAGTTGCTGCCGTTCGTATAAGTGCAAGCCAATAAATGATAATGCAGCCAGCCATAACCAGTAATGTGTTGGAGATAACAACCAGCACCAGGCCCATAACATGGTGGAGATGCTGACTATCAGCACATGACGGGGAAGCTTTTCAACGCTGCTGACATACCAGATTAGACCACCCAGAAAACTGAAAATAAGTGCCGCATAACTCAACAACCAGTCGATAGCATATAAATAGCCCAGCCAGCTCATAACTGCCAATCCTAAGAAAGGCAGCAGTCCGGCATAGCCTAAAATTCTATGACTTTTAGTGATCATGAAGCCTCCTGTGCAGGTAAACGTAATGTCTCAATCAATAATTGTTTAGGGCGAAGTTTTAATAGAAAGCGTAGCTGGATTTTGTAGGCATCCAGATCAAAATATTGGGGTTCAGCATATCGCTGTTGCAGCTTTTCATAAGCATCATGATGATTTTTAATGGTGCCAAGATAAAGCCATTGATCGACCAGATGAAAATGCGCCGCCTCGTAATCGCCATCTGCCGGCAGTTCAGTAATTACAATGGGCCCTGACCATGGCCAGGCTTGATTTTTAATACCGGATAATGCAGTTTGCAATCGCAGGTTGTACCGTATTGCCGGTTCTTCGCCACAGCAGCCACCCAGACATTTTTTTAACTGATAACCAAAACAGCCGTTTTTAGTTTTTTCCATGCCGCAAAGTTTTTGACACAGCTGATGTTCATTAATCAGATCGAGTAGTTTTTTTTCCGCTTGTTTTTGGCTACGGAATAATCCATAACGTTGACTGATATCCGGCGGCTGATGCAAGTCAGCCATTTCAATTGTGGTGCGGTGGTATCCCTTCTCATCAACGGTTAAAGCGATTTGATAAAGTCGCTTGGCTTTGGTTTGACGCCGGTTGTAGCGCGGTGTTTTGCTTTTGATTAATTGGTTTTCCAGCAGCTGGGCACCAAAATCGGAAGGCGTTTCGATAAAATCGATATGCTGTAGTTGTTGCTGCATTTCCGAGTTGCGTAGTTTGCCATTCTGTACAAAATGACTGAGCACACGTTGTTTGATATTGACCGATTTGCCGATATAAAGCAGCGAGCCTTGCTCATCAAAAAACTGATAAATCCCAGGGCGTTCTGGCAGTTTATTAATTTCAGCACTATCCAGATGACTGGGCAATCGGGTTTGTTGTGATAATTGTTTACAGGCTTGCTGGAGAGTGAATTCATCAAAATCGCGTTGAGTCTGCTGGAATAACTCAAGAATGACCTGGGCATCATCCATCGCCCGATGCCGTTGATTAATGGTCAGGCCCAGCCGGGCAACAATCGCATCAATTCCATGACGGCGGTGCTCAGGGTATAACAAACGACTGATTTTGACCGAACATAGCGTTTTGGCAGAAAAGTTTATACCAATGCGACGAAACGATTCGCGGATAAAACCATAATCAAAGCGCACATGATGGGCAACAAATACTTTGTCGGCTAGACGTTGCTGCAATTCTTCAGCAATGTCGACAAAGGAAGGTTGGTTTGCCACCATTGAATCGGTAATGCCGGTTAATTTGCTGATCCATGGGGGAATGCTGATACCCGGATTAATCAATGTCTGCCACCGGTCTGTTTCAACGCCATCGGTGATTTCGATTAAAGCAATCTCGGTGAGACGATCACGAATGGCATTACCACCCGTGGTCTCACAATCGAGTAATACCATTTTTTCCGGGAACCCCACTAAGGGCTTCATATGCGATTGACCTGCTTACGCTGACGACGGCACCGCTCTGAACAGTAAAGCACCTGCTCCCAGCACTCACGCCATTTTTTTCGCCAACTGAATGGTCGGTTGCAGATCAGGCACTGCTTTGACGGTAAGTTTGGTTTAAGGTGCGCCATTACAATCACAATTTAATTGAGTGTAATGATCATCCTGCGGTTGTCGTGAAATTACCGTGAATTGTAGTTACTACAAATGGTGACTTTACTCAGGCACTTTAATCATATGCTCGCGATAGTGCTGCAGTTCGCGGATGGAATCTTTAATATCGTCCATCGCCAGATGTGATGATTTTTTCTTGAAAGATTTTTCGACTTTGGGTGCCCAGCGCCGCGCAATTTCCTTGAAGCTGCTGACATCAAGATTACGATAATGAAAATAGGCTTCCAGTTCCGGCATCAACCGCGCCATAAAGCGACGATCCTGACAAATACTGTTGCCACACATAGGAGAAATGCCTGCAGGGACGTGCTTTTTCAAAAAATCCAGGGTTTCCTGTTCGGCTTGTTCGACGGTGACAATGCTGTTACGAACGCGTTCAGCCAGACCAGAGCCGCCATGCTGTTTGGTATTCCATTCATCCATACCCGCCAGAATAGCGTCCGATTGATGAATCGCAATGATTGGGCCTTCTGCCAAAATATTCAGGTCGCTGTCAGTGACAATTGTGGCAATTTCGATAATATAGTCGTTATTGGTATCGAGACCGGTCATTTCCAGGTCAATCCAGATCAGGTTATGTTTGCTTTTGGCCATGGGCTCCGTCTTTTTATTACTACAGATTTAGGTGAACTATGTTGCCATTGATTGTATCAAAGGCTAATGTACACGACACCTTATACGATTCTAACTGGTTTAAAAAATTATGAATGAATTTAGCTGGATATTTTTAATTGCCCTCGCCCTGATGACGGGGATTGAGATCTGGTTGTCATTGCGTCAACGTCGCCATGTGCTGGCGAATCGCGATGAAGTGCCTGCCGCATTTCGTGAGCAGATTGGTCTGGCCGCACATCAGAAAGCAGCTGATTACACTGCCGCTAAAGGGGCTCAAATGCGCCGCGAGAGTCTGTTTGGGGCGGTCGTGTTAATTCTCTGGACCCTGGGCGGTGGTTTGGCAATGTTGTCCGGTGCCTGGGAAGGTTTTGGCTGGTCAGCCATGACAACAGGGGTGGTTTTGATTCTGAGTTTTCAGGTGATTGGGTCACTGCTGGAATTACCGTTGTCCTGGTATCGCACTTTTGTAATGGAAGAGAAATTCGGCTTTAACCGAAATACACCTGCCTTATTTCTAGGTGACTTTGGCAAGCAAATTTTGCTGATGTTGGTGCTCGGTGCACCGATTGCCTGGGTGACCTTGTGGTTGATGAACAGCACTGGTGAATTTTGGTGGTTATATTTATGGGCAGCCTGGATGGTTTTTGCTGTGGTGATGATGTGGGCTTATCCGGCATTTATCGCACCGCTATTTAATAAATTTACCCCTCTGGATGATGCCAACCTGAAACAGAAGGTCGAAAGTTTATTACAGCGCTGTGGTTTCAAGAGTCAGGGAATTTATGTGATGGATGGTTCACGCCGCAGTGGACACGGCAATGCCTATTTCACTGGCTTGGGTAATAACAAACGCATCGTATTTTTTGATACGTTGCTTAATACCTTGAATGAAGATCAGATTGAAGCGGTTCTGGCACATGAATTAGGTCATTTCCGTCGCAAGCATGTCGTCAAGAATATGCTGATGATGGCCGTGATGAGTCTGGTTGGACTGGCACTATTAGGTTGGGCATCAACACAGACCTGGTTTTACACCGGTCTGGGTGTAGAGACCCAAAATAATGCGATTGCACTGATTCTGTTTATGCTGGTGATTCCGGTATTCAGCTTCTTTCTGCATCCATTGATGACATCGATGTCACGCAAATACGAGTTTGAAGCAGATGCCTATGCGGCTTCGGTTTCCAATGCCGACGATTTGATAACAGCGCTGGTGGCTTTGTATAAAGAAAATGCCAGTACACTGACACCGGATCCTTTAGTGTCGGCGATCTATGACTCGCATCCTCCAGCTTCATTACGTATTGCAGCCTTGCAAACACGGGCAGCTGTCTGAGCGATGCGTTATTTAGTGGCTATGATTTTCCTCAGTGTCAGCGCGACAACGCTGGCACAGGGAAAACAATTGCACGATGCCAATTGCATGCAATGTCATGCTTCACTGACCGATGGAAAAGCTAACTCCCTATACACACGGGATAAACGAGGAGTTAAAAGCCTGGAAGGTCTGAATAAGCGCGTCGCTAATTGTGCAATTGCCGCCGACGTTAACTGGACACCTGAGCAGCAAAAACAGGTGGTCGAGTATCTCAATAGCGAGTTTTACAAGTTCTGATTAACGTAACGTAATGCAATTTCGACCAGCTGCTTTTGATTCATATAAAGCTACATCGGCCCGTTCAATAATATTCAATGAAGTATCGCCTGGCTGATACTGACTCAGTCCAACTGAAACCGTTACCGTTCCGATGGTTTCCTCACTGTCTTTTTTCTTCAGATTACTCCCTGCCAGCTGCTGACGGATAGTATCTGCAATTTGCACGGCAACGTTTGATGGAGTGTTAATAAAAATCAACGCCATTTCTTCCCCACCAAAACGGGCTGCTATATTGGGTTGATGCTCACATTGTTTTTTCAGCAGACTGGCAAAAAATTGTAAGACGCGATCCCCCAGTAAATGACCAAATCTGTCATTTACCTGTTTAAAGTGATCGAGATCAAACAGGGCTAATGTGAACACGTTTTTACCATGATGGCACAATTCGGCAAGTTCTTTATTGAGGCTGCTGCGATTTAACAAGCCTGTTAAACCATCGGTTTTGGCTTCCTGTTTTACGGCTTCCAATTCTGATCTGAGTTTCAGGATTTCCTGTGTGGTTTCGGCCAGTTCCTGCTTGAGTTCGCTACCGGACTGTCCAAGTCGACGAGTATTTTCCAGTATTTCTGACAACACCCCCTTGATTGCTGAAATATCCTCGGATTGTTCCAGTTTGGTTTGCTGAACAGCTAAATCTTCTGAAAAGTCATCAGCCGCCAGTTCAACCTTATTGATTTGGTTCATCGTGTTGTCGACGACCAGTCTAAGGCCATTATTTGTGGCTTCAAGCCTTTCCGGCATGCCCATTAATACGTATTTTTCATAAAGCTGCTGGGTGATTTCCGCCGTGATTTTTTGCTTCTGCTGTAATCGACGGTCAATCGCTTGTTTTAATGCCTGATTGGTGCCTGAGACATATTCGTACCAGACGGCATAATTTACCGGATTAATAGGGGTCTGATGTTGATTTATAAAGGGCAATGCCCGGCGCAGATTTTCAGAGGCCTGATGAAAAGGTTCAGTGTAAACGGGCGGGAATGATGATTGCGTTGACACAAAATATCCTTCTTAGTGAGTTTTTATCAGACAAATTTGCGTTTTAATTTAATGAGAATTGGGATAATCAATAGTACAGCTAAATAAGGTAAATATTGTAAAAATAATGCACTGGGTGTATCTGCTTTGGCCACCAGATATGTCAGGATTAAAAAACTTATCATCGCCAGATTCTGCACCCAATTATTCGCAGCCAGCACACTGCCTAATTGAGTAATGTCAGCATGCATTTGAATTAATGCATTGAGTGGAATAATAAACAAACCACCAAAAAAACCAAAGCCAATTATTGCTAAAGCGAATGGAATGACAGCACTAAGGTAGGGGATTACAAACAGCATGCCGATTAATCCAATGGCCCCCACCAAAATGACAGGGAAATGAATTTGTTGACGACAAAGCTTTCCGGCCAGAAGAGAACCGCTGATGATGCCCAGACCCGAGCAGGCTAATAAACCCTGAATGATGATCGTATTGTCTTCATTCAGCACGATTTTGGCAAAAGCTGGAAAGACTGCCAGCATGGTTTGAGATAATGCCCAGAATAATGATAATCCCAATATCGAAAACCAGATTATCGGTTTGGTAGTCACCAGTTTTACATTGGTTTTTAGTTGTTTACCTTGGGTATATGCTGCCCAGTTAAAACGATGCTCTTTCTGGCTGGGAAGCAATACTGGCAGACGCCATGCAAGCCATAATTCTAATAATGACAATCCCACTAAACACCAGCCTAATGGGGCAATCAGTCGAATAATATCGGCTTCGTTTTGATAAACCTGATCGCTTAACAGGCTTTCAAACAAGATGGTAAAGACAAATATCCCACTTAAAATTGCCACGATGGTAGTGGCTTGCAGAAAACCATTGGCAGGGGCAATTTCAGTTTTACCGGCCAGCTCGCGGATATAGCCATATTTAGCGGGAGAGTAGATCGCACTTTGTGCAGCTAAAACAAAGGTTAAAGCAAAGGCAAAAATGAACCAGCCTTGATAATAGGAGAGTGTAATCAACAAGGTAACGATGACGGCAGAGAAAGCCGACCAGCGCATAATACCGGGTTTGGCAAATCTATCTGAAAGATAACCTGCCGGGGTAAACAATAAAATAAAGGGTAATAAAATTAACGCATTAACAACGGCTGTCAGGCCGACTTGCGCTGCATCATCATAAATTTTGAATATGGTATTTTGCACGATAATTTTGTGGCCAAGATCCACCATGGCATTGATAAACGCCACAGCAAGAAAAGGTCCTAAAGCCGATAGGCGTAAAGTCATCTTTGGTTTAACTTTCGCCCTTTAACCTGACGGCTAAAACGTCACACCCAGCATGATGCAGTACAGCATTGGCGGTGGAACCCAGTAGCATTTTAATGCCTTTACGACCGTGAGAGCCCACGACGATCAAATCAACATTGTTTTCTTCGGCAATACGCACAATGTCGCGACCTGGACTGCCAAATTCTATCCATTGATTGTTTGGTTCAATATCAAATTTTTGCCCTAAAGCGGTTAGTTGTTTTTTGCCTGCATCGAGTAAAGCCTCACGCATATCAGCATCAACACTAATCATTGGCTCATAAGCAAAATCTGTAAGTGGAAAATCCTCTACGATATGACATAAACTCAAACGTGTATTGTTAGCCGATGCTAATGCTTTAGCTCGGTGAATCACCATATCCGTATGGTTGGAAAAATCCGCTGCAATCAGAATATGTTGATAAAGCGCCATTGGTATTTCTCCTAAGGATAGATAAGGCAGGGAGGCCCTGCCTTATGAGTTTTTATTTTTCACTTTCCAGAAAACGTTCAGCATCCAGCGCTGCCATACAACCAGCTCCTGCTGAGGTAATCGCCTGACGGTAAATCGGATCAGACACATCACCCGCAGCAAATACACCAGGAATACTGGTTTGGGTACCTTTCTTGAGGATAATGTAGTCATGCTGCATTTCCAGCTGACCTTTAAACATCGACGTATTAGGTTGATGGCCGATGGCGATAAAGACACCTTGAACGGCAATTTCCTGAGTATTATCCGTTTCTGTACTCTTTACACGAATACCTGTAACGCCAGCATCATCACCCAGAACTTCATCAAGAGTATGATTCCAGAGAATTTCCACATTTCCGGTTTCGGCTTTTTTCAGTAACTGATTACTGAGAATTTTCTCACTACGGAAGCTATCACGGCGATGAATTACGGTAACTTTGGAAGCGATATTAGATAAATATAATGCTTCTTCTACGGCTGTGTTACCGCCACCGATGACGGCAACAGGTTGATTCTTATAGAAGAAACCATCGCAGGTGGCACAGGCTGAAACCCCACGCCCCTTAAAAGCTTCTTCAGAATCCATGCCCAGATATTTTGCTGATGCACCGGTAGCAATGATTAAGGCATCAGCTGTGTACTCTCCGGCATCGCCGGTTAATTTGAACGGCCGCTGGGTTAAATCCGCAGTATGGATATGATCAAAGATAATGTCGGTACCAAAACGTTCTGCATGTTTTTGCATACGCTGCATTAATTCCGGACCTTGCACACCATCGGCATCACCAGGCCAGTTATCGACATCGGTGGTGGTGGTTAACTGACCACCTTGTTCAATACCAGTAATTAAAACAGGTTCCAAAGCAGCACGAGCAGCATAAACCGCGGCCGTATAGCCCGCCGGACCAGAGCCTAAAATCAGTAGTCGGCAGTGTTTGCTGTCCGCCATAAGAGTGTCTCCCAGTATCGAATAAAAAACGAATCGATTAGAGTACCCATTGCTTTGCTTTTGGACAAGCATCAGCTGTTAAAACCTGTGTTAGAATTTGCGCTTAATCAATTGGCTTCATTGGAATTATCACATTGGCACAAGCGACAAAGGCAAACGACAAAAATAAACCGGATGCCACCGCTGGCGCAGTCGGATTCAGACTTCGGGAAGCTGCACTGATTCTGGCGCTGGCACTGGCGGCTTATTTACTTCTGTCTTTATTAACCTACGAACCGACGGATCCGGGGTGGTCAACTACCGGTACTGATGATCTGATCGCGAACCGGGGCGGTATTGTCGGAGCCTGGTTGGCAGATGCTTTGTTGTACGGCTTTGGTTTCCCAGCTTATCTTGCGCCATTTATGGTGGGCTTCAGTGGCTGGCTTTT
>NZ_DFTU01000078.1:44996-49031 GCF_002379485.1 Methylophaga sp. UBA4204
TTCAGTGGCTGGCTTTTATTCAGTTGGGGCAAACGTGCCGATGGCGACGATGCGTTACATTTCTGGGTATTGAAATCAGTTGGATTAGTGATGGCCTTGGCCGCAGCCAGTGGCTTGTCTTCCTTGAGTTTAATGGACTACGCTGATTTGTTGCCTTTAGGTGCTGGCGGGGTGCTGGGTGAAGTGGTTGGCCATGGTTTTGAATCGGTTTTTGGTGCTTCCGGAACCAGTTTATTGCTATTGGCGCTGCTATTGACCGGGGTAACGTTGTTTACCGGTTTATCCTGGCTGATGGTTATTGATCGTCTCGGTGCGATAGCCATGGTGGTGTTAATTCATGTAGCTCGCTGGAGTCGTGAGCTAAAGGAAAATTTGCAGGTTAGACGCACCCGTCAGCAACGCGAAGAAACGTTTATTGCTCAGAAAGAGAAAATGCAGCACAAGGCCAAAGTCCGAGTTGAGCCAAAGTTGCAGGTAAAAGAACCCAGCAAACGCGAAGAAAAGGAACGTCAGCAACCTTTATTTGAGACACCTGACGCACCGGGTATGCCGACTCTGTCGTTACTGGATCTGCCAAAAGCTGTCACAGCGGGTTACAGCGAAGATGTATTACAAGCGCTATCACGGCTGGTGGAGTTGAAGTTAAAAGACTTCGGCGTGGAAGTGCAGGTGGTCGAGGTTCAGCCCGGTCCGGTAGTCACGCGCTTTGAATTACAGCCTGCAGCTGGTATCAAGGTCAGCCGCATCAGTGGTTTGGCGAAAGATTTGGCCAGAGCCTTATCTATCACCAGTGTGCGTATTGTTGAGATTATTCCGGGTAAACCCTATGTTGGTTTGGAAATTCCCAACGAAATACGTGAAGTGGTTCGGTTACGTGAAATTCTCGCCTGTAGTGATTATGAAAACAGTAAATCACCGCTGGTTATGGCCTTGGGTAAAGATATTGCCGGCCGACCTGTGGTGGCAAACCTTGAAAAAATGCCGCATTTACTGGTGGCGGGCACAACGGGTTCAGGTAAGTCTGTTGCAGTAAATGCCATGATTTTAAGTCTGCTGTATAAAGCCACTCCGAAAGAGGTCCGGCTGATTATGGTAGACCCCAAAATGCTGGAATTATCAATTTATGAAGATATTCCACATTTATTGACGCCGGTCGTCACCGACATGAAAGAAGCCGCCAATGCATTGCGCTGGTGTGTTGCTGAAATGGAACGACGTTACCCACTGATGGCGGCATTAGGCGTGCGAAATATCGCTGGGTTTAATAAAAAAGTACAGGATGCGATTGATAGTGGTGAACCCATTCCGGATCCAATGGCTGAAGTGTTACCCGGCGAACCGATTCCAACACTGGAAACTTTGCCATTTATCGTGGTAATTATCGACGAACTGGCCGATATGATGATGGTGGTCGGCAAGCAGGTCGAAGAACTGATCGCCCGGCTTGCCCAGAAAGCTCGTGCTGCCGGTATTCATTTGATTCTGGCAACCCAAAGACCATCGGTCGATGTCATTACCGGTTTGATAAAAGCCAATATACCCACACGAATGGCATTTCAGGTGTCGTCGCGAATTGATTCACGCACTATCCTTGATCAGATGGGCGCAGAGCAGCTGTTAGGGCAGGGTGATATGTTGTATCTGCCTCCAGGCAGTGGATTGCCAGAACGGGTGCATGGCGCCTTTGTCGATGATCATGAAGTGCATGCTGTGGTGAATTTCCTGAAAACCCAGGGCGGCCCAAATTATCTGGAAGAAATTACTCAGGATAATGCGGATGATGATAGCGAGGGTGGCAGCGCCATTGGTGATGCCAGTGATGGAGAATCTGATCCCCTCTATGATCAAGCGGTGCAGATTGTGACTGAAAGCCGCCGCGCTTCTGTTTCCGGAGTGCAGCGTCGCCTGAAAATCGGCTATAACCGCGCGGCTCGCATTGTAGAAGCGATGGAAGCTGCAGGTGTGGTTTCAGCAATGCAAACCAATGGTAGCCGTGAAGTATTAGCACCCCCTCCGCGTAATTAATGCAATTAGTTAGTAACAGTTGATGTCTTAGTTGTTCCTGAAATGTTTTGGAGTAAAGAAATGATAAAACGCTGTGCAATACAGTGGTTGATGCTTGGATGGTTAATTCTGCCATCATTGGCATTTGCAGAATCGGCTGTTGATAGACTCAATACATTTGTTCAGGAGGTCTCCCAGTTGGAAGCAGACTTCCAGCAAACTGTAATTGGTACGGATGGTCAGGTGGTTGAAGAAGCAACCGGTCAGTTTCTGTTATCCAGGCCCGGTAAATTCCGTTGGGATTATGAAACGCCTTTCCCGCAACAAATCGTGGCGGATGGCGAGCGTATCTGGTTTTACGATGTCGATTTGGAACAAATCACAGTCAAGTTACAGGATGAAGCCTTAGCCGAAACGCCAGCAGGTTTATTATCCGGCAATACCTTGCCAGAAGCGGAATACGATATTCAGGAACTGGAATCGGAAGACGATCTGCAATGGGTTCGACTGGTGCCAAAAGCGGATGACAACAATTACCAGACAGTCGCTTTGGCTTTTGATGAAAAGGGTATTCGTGAAATGCTGATGGTAGACAGTTTTGATCAGCGCACCCGCCTGGTGTTTAAAAATCTAAAGATTAATCCTGATTTACCAGCATCAAGATTCGAATTCAAAGCGCCATCGGGTGTTGATGTGGTGGGTGACGTTCCCTAATGAGTCTGTTTGATAATCTGCATCCACATGTCGGCCGTCCATTGGCTGATCGGATGCGGCCGCAGTCGCTTGATGAATATATAGGTCAGCAACATTTACTGGCCGAGGGGAAGCCCTTAAGACAGGCCATCGCCACAGGCCAGCCGCATTCAATGATCTTCTGGGGCCCTCCAGGAACTGGTAAGACAACGCTGGCACGATTGATCGCCGGTTATTGTGATGCAGAATTTATCAGTATTTCGGCTGTATTGGCCGGGGTCAAAGAAGTTCGTGAAGCCGTTGCCAGAGCCAAGCAGCTGCAACAGGAACGTGGTCGACGCACCATGTTGTTTGTTGATGAGGTACATCGGTTTAACAAGTCGCAGCAGGATGCTTTTCTTCCCTATGTTGAGGACGGCACCTTTACCTTTATCGGTGCCACCACTGAAAACCCGTCATTCGAATTAAATAACGCATTGTTATCGCGGGCACGCGTCTACGTACTCAAATCGCTGGAAATTTGTGATTTAAAACTGATCATTGAGCGGGCTATGCAGGATGGTATACGTGGACTTGCTGGCCGTGATATCGCGATGAGCGATAAGTTACGTGAACAGTTGGCGCAAGCAGCCGATGGGGATGGCCGAAGGGTGCTGAACCTGTTGGAAATCGCCATTGATTTAGCAGACAGTAAACAGCAAACCGAAGTCGATGAGACTGATCTGGCCGAAGTATTATCAGGTACCTTACGACGATTCGATAAGGGTGGAGAAGCTTTTTACGATCAGATCTCGGCATTACATAAATCAGTTCGTGGCTCCTCACCAGACGGAGCGTTGTATTGGTTATGTCGGATGCTGGATGGTGGTTGTGATCCAGTTTATTTGATGCGGCGTATTGTGCGGATGGCGGTTGAAGATATCGGTAATGCTGATCCGCGGGGCTTGCGTATTGCGTTGGATGCCTGGGAAAGCTTTGATAAACTGGGTCGTCCTGAAGGCGAACTGGCGATTGCTCAAGCGGTGGTCTATCTGGCCAGTGCACCAAAAAGTAATGCTGTATATACCGCTTTTAAAGCGGCGATGCAGGATGCCAGGAACTTTGGTTCAGCCGAAGTGCCTTTGCATTTGCGTAATGCCCCGACCAAGTTAATGAAAGAGCTGGATTACGGTAAGGAATACCGTTACGCCCATGATGAGCCGGATGCATATGCGGCGGGAGAAAACTATTTTCCGGAAACTATGCCGCAGCGACACTATTATCAGCCGGTCAACCGTGGTCTGGAAATCAAAATTGCCGAAAAACTGGCGCATTTAAGAGAACTGGATAAACAACAAC
>NZ_DFTU01000078.1:49123-55927 GCF_002379485.1 Methylophaga sp. UBA4204
ACGACGCTAACGGCAATTAACCAGTATAAATATCGTAACGGGTATTTTTACTTTCAATGCTGACGTGTGGTTTTTGATCTGCGAAAAATTCAGCACCTTTTGGTCGTTTAACGGTTACCCGTTTTAACGCAACTTTACGTGCAATATTGAGTAACTCGGCACTATTACTATCGGGGCCGACCAGATGATGTAAAAGCTGCATTTCCTTTTTGACCAGAGCCGATTTTTCTCGTGCTGGATACATCGGATCCAGATAAACCACATCCGGTCTTTCTGCTTCGCTAAGGCTGGCTAAATACTTCGTAGCATCGCTCTGGTGTAACTGCATGCGCGAGATAATTTGTGCCGTCTCTGCATCTGTCTCTGCACGTTGCATCGCATCGGACAATAGGGCTGCTACAAGTGGTTGCTGTTCAAGCATTGTCACCTGACAACCGAGGCTGGCAAATACAAAAGCATCCCTGCCAAAACCGGCAGTTGCATCGATGATAATTGGATTCGCGCCGTTTTTAAGGCCTACAGCTTTTGCCAGTGGCTGACCCCTACCACCACCAAATTGACGTCGGTGCTGATTTTTACCGCTAACAAAATCGATAAAAACGGGCCCCCCCAGCTGGGGATAACGAATTTCCAGTCGGTTAGGCGTTAAAATCAGCTGGGCTTTTTCTGCATCAGGCAACATTAATTCAAGATTAAGTTGCTCAGCCAGTAAGGCCGCTCTATTGCTTAACGTGGCGTCAGTTACAGCCAGGGAAGTTATCTGAATTGTCACAACAGATTATTGACTGATAATAAAATCACCAAAAGCACGGCTGCCTTTTCCAGTTTTAACATCAGTAATACGTTTGCCCGTAGTCGTGTCAATGATGGATACACTGTCACTACCCCAGTTGGAAACGTAGAGATGTTTACCATTGGCCGTTATATCAATACCTTCCGGACTGTCTTCTACATCAATGGTATTAATATTCTTCTGTGTAGCAATGTCTATCACGGATACGCTGTTTTCATCCTGATTGGTCACATAGAGAAACTTGCCATCAGGGCTAGCCACCGCACAATAGGGCCATTCACCAACCTCGATTGTGGACGTTGCTGTCAAGTTATGAGTATCAATCATCGTCACACTGTTATCTTGAACATTTACGCTGAAAAGCCGTTGTCCGTCCGTCGTTAATGCAAGACCAAACGGGGATTTGCCAACATTTACGATTTCCAGAACCTGTTCAGTAATAGTGTCGATGATGCTGACAGTATTGTCATCACGGTTAGCAACATATAATCGGTTACGTGATTCATCGAGGATAATACCTGCAGGTGATTTCCCTACGTTGATACGATGACGGATTTGTTGTTCATCGACGTCGACGATACTGATTTTATGTTCGTACCAGTCAGCAACATAAGCAATGCTGCCATCATGGTTAGTGGCGATACCGACCGGTCCCTGACCGACTGGAATCTGGCTGATTTCAGTTAATTTACGTGCATCAATAACGGAAATATTCTGGCTGTCAGGATTGGTAATCAGTACTCGATTTCCGTTCTGACTTAATGCCACTCCCGCCGGCGCCTTGCCGGCCTTAATCGTGCTGACTACTTGCCGCTCATTTATATCAATCACCGTTATGTCATCACTGAGCTGGTTGGTGATAAAGGCATAGTCAGTTTTTTCTGCACAGGCGCTTAACGAAATCGTTGCAAACATAAAAAAAGCGACCCGATTAAGGGCCGCTTTCAGAAAAGCATTTTTGTCGTTCGAAAAAAGCATTATTTTTCCATAATGTTTTTCAGGTTTTCCAAACCGCTTTTATACACAGCAGTTACAGCTTCAACCGCTTCAGCATCAGACTGACCTTCTGGTACTGGTGGGTTATCCATGAAAGAACGATAGAATTTACCGCGCCATCTTACTTCAGTTCCACCATCTACTTCATTAACATACATCCATGATTTGTAGGTAGAAACGGGCAAGGTGTAATAAGGTGTATCTTGACTGTTAAACGTAATGGTTTTAACGACGCTCATATCAGTGATCTTGTAAATCAAGGTCATTTTTTCGTCGTTAATTTTATCCAGCTCTTCGGTAATAGTTGGGTTGCCTTCGCTTTTCAATGTTAAAACACGAACCTTATCGTCCTTCATTTCAACACTTTCAACTGCTGGATGCCATTTATCAATGGCGCTAAAATCTTTGAGCATGCTCCAGACTTTTTCAGGTGAAGCATTAATCACTATTTTCTCATCAACTTCCTGACGAGTAGGGCCGTGCGCTGTGGCTACCAAAGGTAAGGCGATAACTGCGGCTGCAACGATTTGCAAAAATTTCTTCATTCTTAAATTTCTCCGTTTGATCGGTGGTTTACCAAAATATCTGCAGGAACTTTGAGTCAATACCCATGGAACTAGTTCCTCAAACTTAACATGGCGACAACACTTTAGCCGATACAGAATGGTTTTTCCACACAGCGATTTGACTTACCAACAGCGATTCAAGAAAATTACCGATCTTTATATCTAATATCGGCAGTAAAAAATGGCGCCACTGATAAAAATCAGGGATTTGTATTTTAACCGTGGAGACAAAGTTATCTTCAGCGGTGTAGATATTGATATCTACCAAGGTAAGGTAACCGCTATCATGGGGCCGAGTGGTACAGGTAAAACCACGCTGCTTAAACTGATTGGCGGTCAGCTTAAACCGGATCGCGGTACTGTTGAAGTTGATGGCCAAAATGTCCACAAGCTTTCTCATTCCAAGCTCTATGAATTGCGCAAGCGCATGGGAATGTTGTTTCAAAGTGGTGCCTTGCTGACCGATCTCAATGTTTTTGAAAATGTTGCTTTTCCATTACGTGAACATTCCAGGTTGCCCGAATCAATGATTCGTGATTTGGTATTGATGAAACTCCAGGCCGTGGGCTTAAGAAATGCCCGGGAAATGATGCCTGCTGAGTTATCTGGCGGTATGGCGCGCCGAGTTGCTCTGGCACGGGCCGTCACACTAGACCCAATGATGATTATGTACGATGAGCCATTTACCGGACAGGATCCCATTTCAATGGGTACACTGGTGAATCTAATACGCCGCATCAACGATGCAATGGGACTGACCAGTATTATCGTGTCACATGATGTCGCTGAAACCACCAAGATCGCTGATGAAATTTATCTGTTGTCCGGCGGAAAGGTCATTGAGAAAGGTAATCCCGAAACGCTGAAAACTTCTGGCTCGGAATGGGTGAAGCAATTTTTACAGGGTTTACCAGATGGACCTGTTCCGTTTCATTACCCGGGTAATGACTTTAAAAATGATCTGTTGAATTCAAAGGAAACACAATGATCGAGCTGCTGCGCAGCCTTGGTCGCTGGGGACTAGATACCTTTCAGCGACTTGGACGGGGCCATTTGTTCTTAGTGCAGATGCTGGCAGGGATTCCAAGCTCGGTATTCCGCTTTTCACTGGTTGTTCAGCAATTATTTTATGTCGGTGTTTTATCAATACTCATCATACTGATATCCGGCTTATTTGTGGGCATGGTTCTTGGTCTTCAGGGCTATAATACGCTGGTAGATTTTGGTGCTGAAGAATCTTTAGGTGTGCTTGTTTCATTATCATTAGTCAGAGAGCTTGGCCCGGTTGTCAGTGCGTTACTGTTTGCCGGTCGAGCTGGCTCGGCCCTGACGGCTGAAATTGGTTTGATGAAAAGTACAGAACAGTTATCAGGTATGGAAATGATGGCTGTTGACCCGATGCGCCGTATCGTTGCTCCAAGATTTTTAGCGGGTCTTATATCCATGCCATTACTGGCAGCTATATTCAGTGCTGTAGGAATATTTGGCGCTTTTTTAGTTGGACATGGCCTGCTCGGTGTCGATGATGGTGCTTTCTGGTCACAGATGCAGGCTAAAACTGACTGGTATGAAGATATCCTGAACGGGGTAATAAAAAGTATTGTCTTTGGTTTTGTCGTGACATGGATTGCTCTGTTTGAAGGTTATGATGCCTCACCAACTTCGGAAGGTGTGGGGCGCGCCACAACGCGGACAGTTGTCCATTCCGCTTTCGCTATTCTCGGCCTGGACTTTGTTCTGACTGCGTTGATGTTTGGAGATGTGTAAATGAATTCGAAAAGAAGTACCGAAATTATGGTCGGCTTGTTTGTCGCAGCTGGCATGGCAGCCTTATTTGTGTTGGCGATGAAGGTCAGTAATCTTGGTGATATTACGGATGAAAAAGGCTATGAAGTCGTCGCCAATTTTCAGAATATTGGTGGATTGAAACCACGATCTCCAGTGACGATGGCAGGCGTAAGAGTTGGTCGTGTAACATCAATATCTCTGGATCCTGACACCTATGATGCAAAAGTCACCATTAATATCTATCCACAATATGACAACATTCCGATAGATACCTCTGCCAGCATCTTTACTGCAGGTTTGCTGGGAGAGCAATACATCAGTTTGTCACCAGGTGCGGATGATTTCTTCCTGGAAGACGGTGATGTGATTGATTTGACTCAACCAGCGGTGGTATTGGAGCAGGTAATTGGACAATTCTTGTACAGTACAGCGGAAGGTGAATAAGATGATTAAATTTAAACAGGTGTCTCTCCAGTTAATGTCAGCATTTTTGCTGGGCATGCTGGCGTTCAGCGCATCCGCTCAGGCGATGCCGGAGCCACAGGCTTTAGTGAAAGAAGCCTCAGACAACATGCTGAAAGCTCTGAAGGATAATGAAGCTGAACTGGAAACCAATCCGCAGAAAATCTATACGCTGGTACAGGATATCCTGTTTCCACATTTCGATTTCGAGCGTATGGCCAAATTGGCATTAGGTCGAAGCTGGCGTGATGCTTCAGCTGAACAACAGGCCCAATTTGTCGAAGAATTCCGTTTGTTACTGGTCAGAACCTACGCTACGGCAATGCTGGAATACACTAACGAAGAAATTCGCTTTCTGCCTTTTCGCGATGACTTGAAAAAGGGGCGGGTAGATGTACCAATGGAAGTGGTACAACCAAACGGTCCATCTGTTCCGATGGCATTATCACTTTATAAAAACAAGAACGATGAATGGAAAGTTTATGATGTCAAAATTGAAGGCATCAGTCTGGTGACGAATTACCGTTCATCATTTAACCGTGATATTAGAACCAGCGGAATGGATGCCTTGATTGAAAATCTTGCTAAACGCAATGATAAAGCCAGATGATGAAGCTCATTTTTGACGATGCTACCAAACGTATCCTGGTTTCCGGTGAGTTGACTTTTGATACCGCTGCCAGCGGTATCGATATGACGGATCAATTGTTTGCCGAAGTGGATCCGCTTGATGTTGATTTAAGTGAAGTCAGTCGTAGTGACAGTGCCGGCCTGGCTTTACTGATCGAATGGATGCGTCAGGCTGAAAAATTAGACAAGCCGATTCGTTATTTTAATATGCCGGCACAGATGCTGGCGATGGCAGAAGCAAGCGGATTGGAAGAACTTCTTCCTCTGCAATAACTATAATTTAAGTGGTGAAACATGAAAGCAGCAGATATCAAAGCAATGATTGAAGCAGGCTTACCTGATGCTGATGTTGAAGTGTTTGGTGAAGATGGCCAGCATTTTGATGCCCGGGTTTTTAGTCCGTCATTTTCTGGAAAAAGCCTGATAGAACAACACCGTATGGTCAAAGCAACTTTGGGTGACAGCTTCAGTAGTGGTGCTGTACACGCATTGTCACTGAAAACGGGCGTCTCTCGCTAATCCATTCCCTTATTCTTCCAGAGCAAATTCATGGACAAATTAATCATTAAAGGTGGTGTCGCGCTGGATGGCGAGATCCGTATTTCCGGTGCCAAAAATGCTGCGTTGCCGATTCTGATGGGCGCGTTGTTAGCTGATTCGCCAGTACGTATTGGCAATGTGCCACATTTACATGACATTACAACCACACTTGAGTTGTTAGGCCGTATGGGGGTAACACTCACCGTTGATGAACGTTCGGGAGTGTTAATTGACCCTTCGACGCTGACGATTACCGAAGCTGCTTATGACTTGGTCAAAACCATGCGGGCATCGATTCTGGTGCTGGGACCTTTACTGGCCCGTTTCGGTAAAGCGGATGTCTCTTTGCCGGGTGGTTGTGCGATTGGTTCGCGTCCTGTGGATTTGCATTTGCGTGGTCTGGAGCAAATGGGCGCAGAAATTAAAGTAGAAAACGGTTATATCCGAGCCACCAGTGGTCAAGGTCTCAAGGGTGCCCATATCTTTATGGATCAGGTCACGGTAACCGGTACTGAAAACCTGATGATGGCGGCAACGCTGGCAAAAGGTACAACCATAATTGAAAATGCGGCGCGAGAACCTGAAGTAGTTGACTTGGCCAAATACTTGAACCAAATGGGCGCGAAAATTACCGGTGCCGGTTCGACAACGATTCAGATTGAAGGGGTCGAAAAACTCAACGGTACTCATTATGCGATTCTTCCGGATCGTATTGAAACAGGTACTTATCTGGTGGCGGCAGCAATTACACGTGGTCGTGTCAAACTGAAGGATACCGATGCCAATCAGTTGGAAGCGGTTTTGCTCAAGCTGGAAGAAGCTGGAGCAAAAATTGAAATTGGTGAGGATTGGATCACGTTGGATATGGAAGGCAGACGTCCTAAAGCAGTCAATATCCGAACCGCACCTTATCCAGCCTTCCCAACGGATATGCAGGCTCAGTTCACTGCGTTGAACAGTATTGCTGATGGGCAGGCCACTATTGTCGAAACCGTTTTTGAAAATCGCTTTATGCATGTGCAGGAAATG
>NZ_DFTU01000078.1:56179-59169 GCF_002379485.1 Methylophaga sp. UBA4204
ACCCAGGTCGAGCGAATTTATCACATTGATCGTGGTTATGAATGTATAGAAGAAAAACTGCAGCAATTAGGTGCTCGCATCCGCCGTATCCCAACCCAGGCAAGGGTGGCCTCTAATGGCTGAAATGATAACGCTGGCTCTGTCCAAGGGACGTATCTTTGAGGAAACCCTACCGCTTTTAAAGGCGGCTGGTATTGAGCCACTGGATGACCCTGAAAAAAGCCGCAAGCTGATTCTGGAAACCAATCTACCGGATGTCCGACTCATTATTGTGCGTGCCTCAGATGTTCCTACTTATGTTGAATATGGTGGTGCTGATCTGGGCGTGGCAGGTAAAGATGTCTTGATGGAACATCCGGAAGCCGAGCTTTACGAGCCGGTTGATTTGAATATCGCACGCTGCAAACTGATGACGGCCGGCAAAAAAGATGCTGAAGAACCACAGGGCCGTTTAAAAGTGGCAACCAAGTTCGTGGAAAGCACCAAGCGTTTTTATGCCGAGCAGGGCCAGCAAGTAGAGATTATCAAGCTTTATGGCTCCATGGAACTGGCACCGCTTGTGGGTATGGCGGATCGGATTGTCGATGTGGTGGATACGGGTAATACGTTACGAGCTAATGGTTTGATACCAATGGAACATATCGCGGATATTAGTTCGCGATTGGTGGTCAATAAGGCATCCATGAAAACCAAACATGCGCGGATCCAGCAATTTATTGAGCAGATCCGCAAAGCAGTAAAAGAGCAGGCAAATGATTGAAATAAGTGAATTGAATTTCCAGCAGGCTGATTTCTGGCCAATGCTTTCCGAGTTGTTGGCCTGGGAAGGTGTTTCTGATGCGGCAATAACCGACACAGTTAGAAATATTCTGGCAGATGTTAAACAGCGTGGTGATCAGGCAGTAGTTGAATACAGCCAACGATTTGATCGGGTAAAAGCAACTGCTATGGCGGAACTGGAAATTCCATTGGAACGGGCTGCAGCGGCATTGGAATCTATCCCTGCTGCACAACGTCAGGCGTTGGAAAAAGCTGCAGAACGTGTACGTCAGTACCATGAACACCAGAAACAGGAATCCTGGCATTACGTAGAGGCTGATGGCACCTTATTAGGTCAACAAGTTACGCCATTGGATCGGGCTGGGCTGTATGTGCCTGGTGGTAAAGCTGCCTATCCTTCATCTGTGTTGATGAATGCTATTCCAGCCAAAGTCGCAGGGGTTCAGGAATTAATCATGGTGGTACCTACACCGGATGATGAAGTAAATGATCTGGTTTTAGCGGCTGCAGCGATTGCTGGTGTTGATCGCATTTTTGCAATTGGTGGTGCGCAGGCTGTTGCGGCATTGGCTTATGGTACAGAAACGATTCCACAGGTCGATAAAATTGTCGGCCCGGGCAATATCTTTGTGGCGACAGCAAAAGGCATGGTGTTCGGTACTGTTGGCATCGATATGATTGCCGGACCATCAGAAATTCTGGTGATTTGTGATGGCAAGACCGATCCTGACTGGATTGCCATGGATCTGTTTTCTCAAGCTGAACATGACGAAGATGCTCAATCGATACTGATTTCTCCTGATGCAGCGTTTCTACAGAAGGTGAAAGAATCCATTGCACGTTTGCTACCTACCATGGAACGCAAGGCCATTATTGAAACGTCACTGAATAACCGTGGTGCAATGATTCTGGTCGAGGATATGCAGCAGGCGATAGAAGTCTGCAATTATATTGCGCCAGAACATTTGGAATTGTCTGTTGATGAACCGATGGAAATGGCCAAAAAAATACGTCATGCCGGTGCAATTTTTATGGGACGTTATACGCCTGAAGCATTAGGTGATTACTGTGCCGGACCAAACCATGTATTGCCGACATCCCGAACTGCCCGTTTCAGTTCTCCCCTGGGCGTCTATGACTTTCAAAAACGTTCCAGCCTGATTCAGGTCTCACCACAAGGCGCTCAAAGCCTGGGGCAAGTTGCATCGGTGCTGGCGCGCGGTGAAAGTCTGACAGCACATGCTCGCAGTGCTGAGTATCGGTTACAGGAAAAATAATGAGCCGTTTCTGGAGTGATTTTGTTCATTCATTAGAACCTTATGTGCCGGGTGAACAACCGCGCGGCCATAATCTGGTTAAGCTCAATACCAATGAAAACCCGTTTGGTCCTTCACCCAAAGTACTGGAAGCCATTCGCATGGCTACAACCGAGCGTTTACGTTTGTATCCTGTTCCTGATGGTGGCCCGTTAAAACAGGCAATTGCTGATTACCATAAGGTGCCAGCTGAAAGTGTGTTTGTTGGCAATGGTTCGGATGAAGTCTTGGCACATGTGTTTAATGCTTTTTTCAAGCATGGAAAGCCGATTTTATTTCCGGATATCACTTATAGTTTCTATCCGGTGTATTGTCAGTTATATGAGATTGATTCGGAGTTAGTGCCGTTGAATGCTGACTTTGCAATCGATATCACTGATTACGAACGAGATAACGGCGGTATTATACTGCCCAATCCCAATGCCCCGACCGGCTGTTTATTATCACTGGACGATATTCGTCGGCTGGTGGAAATGAACCGCGACACGGTGGTGGTCATTGATGAGGCGTACATCGATTTTGGTGGAGAAACAGCTATTCCGCTAACTCAGCGTTTCCCTAATCTGCTGGTCACACAAACTCTATCTAAGTCACGTTCCTTGGCAGGTATGCGTATTGGCTTTGCGGTAGGTCATCCAGAGTTGATTGAAGCACTGGTTAGGATAAAGGATAGCTTTAATTCCTATCCGCTAGATAGTCTGGCGATTGCAGCGGGCGTTGCAGCCTATCAGGATGAAACCTACTTTAAACAATGTCAGCAACAGGTTATTACCGAGCGAGAATGGCTAACCCAGTCTATGACAGAATTGGGTTTTGAGGTTTTGCCTTCGGCAGCGAATTTTGTGTTTGCCAGACATCCACAACACGATGCTGCAACAGTAGCGGCGGGCTTGC
>NZ_DFTU01000078.1:59261-59855 GCF_002379485.1 Methylophaga sp. UBA4204
AAAAAGGGGTGATTGTTCGCCACTTTAACAAGCCGAGAATTGATCAGTTTTTACGAATCAGTATTGGCAATCACACTGAAAATCAATTATTGATGAGCCAACTGGATTTGCTGGTTTAATCTTCTGCCGCGGTTCCCAACAGCTCACCCAGGCGCTGACGATCCAGTTCATATTGCATATTAAGCGTATCAATTTCAGTTTGTAACTGTTGAATGCTGGACTGATTATTATCAAGTTCCTGTTGCGCAGCTTGCAGGCGACTTTGCAGATTGGCACTGAGACCCATACCACTTAATTCATTATCGGCAGCTTGCTGTTGCACCTGCTGTAATCGTTGCTGTAAACCCTTACGCTTCTTTTTTAATATTTCGATACGTTTTTCTCGGTATTGCAGGTCTTTGTTACGTTCATTAAGCAAATCCTGTTCGGATTGATAGGCAGAAAGCAGGTTACGATCATAAATAGCCTGTTTACGCCGTTTTTCGGCTTCTATTCTGGCGGCTTCTTCAGCCTGTTTTTGTTGCTCGAGCTCCAGTTTTTTCTGTATTTCCCGCTCAGCTATTTCCGCTTCAGTCGGTGCAGGGGGAACCCGTT
>NZ_DFTU01000078.1:60039-60373 GCF_002379485.1 Methylophaga sp. UBA4204
ACCCGCATCGTTTTCTCATCCAGAATATCGTAACCTTGTTGAGCAACTTCTGCCGGTAACGTTTTGCTTATTGTGGGGATACCGTTTTCGTCAGTAAAACGGTACAGTTGAGCCGCTGATACGGTTGTGGCAATTAATAATGTTGCGCTGAGCATCGAAGCCGCTACAAAGCGTATTGAAATCATTATGTTTTCCCAGAGAGCCTTATTAAATTGAGCTTTATTGAACATTTTATTCTGTTTGTCATTTCTTTGCTGGCAAATACTTTTTCGGCATTAAGTGGTGGCGGTGCAGGATTAATCCAGTTCCCGGTTTTGATATTCCTTGGCTTGAC
>NZ_DFTU01000078.1:60577-60885 GCF_002379485.1 Methylophaga sp. UBA4204
GAACGTCAGTTTGTGATATTGCTCTTGGTGGCCGGCCTGCCGGGGGTAGTGATCGGCGGCAGTGTGATATTAATGGTACCAGATCGAATCGCAGAGATTGCCCTGGGCGTATTAACCGGATCATTAGGCATATATTCTTTATTTAAACCGGCTTTAGGTCAGTTATATACGCCGTTAAATCGTGAGCGCCATGGTTACCTGATTGGTGCAGTTGTATTGTTTTTTCTGGGCATTCTCAATGGCTCGCTCACTTCGGGAACCGGGCTGTTTGTGACCATATGGCTGATATTATGGTTTGGCATGGATTA
>NZ_DFTU01000078.1:61011-61292 GCF_002379485.1 Methylophaga sp. UBA4204
ATATTATGGTTTGGCATGGATTACCAGCGGGCCGTTGCTTACACGCTGATTCTGGTTGGATTATTTTGGAATGGTGCAGGCGCGATTACATTGGGTATTCTAGGCGAAATACAATGGGACTGGCTTCCTGCGTTACTGTTAGGATCGTTATTGGGTGGTTATCTGGGATCCCATTTGGCGTTGCGTTGGGGCAACCGCTGGATAAAACGCAGCTTTGAAATTGTGACCTTATTAATTGCTATCAGATTAATTTGGGGGCCCTAGGGTCTGTTGATCTTTCA
>NZ_DFTU01000008.1:0-704 GCF_002379485.1 Methylophaga sp. UBA4204
ATGGATGCGGTATTTGATCTGCCTTATAGCCGTTTGCCGCATAAGGAATATGGCCAGGCCAATATTCCGGCTTATGAGATGATCCGTTTTTCGGTGAATATCATGCGTGGCTGCTTTGGTGGCTGTACTTTCTGTTCGATTACCGAACATGAAGGTCGCATTATCCAGAGCCGCAGTGAAGATTCGATTATTCGTGAGATAGAGGCCATTCGCGATACCACGCCCGGCTTTACCGGCATTATCTCGGATCTCGGTGGTCCGACCGCCAATATGTATCGACTGGCTTGTAACAGCGAAGAAATCGAAGCCAGTTGCCGGCGTCTGTCCTGTGTTTTTCCGGGTGTCTGTAAAAACCTGAATACTGACCATACGCCTTTAATTAATTTATATCGTCGTGCCCGCAGTCTGCCGGGTATCAAGAAGATCCTGATTGCCTCTGGATTGCGTTATGACCTCGCAGTTCTGTCACCGGAATATGTCAAAGAACTGGTCACTCATCACGTGGGCGGCTATCTGAAAATTGCGCCGGAACATACCGAAGATGGTCCACTGTCACAGATGATGAAACCCGGCATTGGTACCTACGATAAATTTAAGGCCATGTTTGATAAATATTCCAAGCAGGCTGGCAAAGAACAGTATTTGATTCCGTATTTTATCGCTGCCCATCCGGGTACGACTGATAAAGATATGATGAATCTGGC
>NZ_DFTU01000008.1:802-1266 GCF_002379485.1 Methylophaga sp. UBA4204
GATAAAGATATGATGAATCTGGCGTTATGGTTAAAACATAATGGCTTTCGAGCCGATCAGGTTCAGGCATATTTGCCCTCACCGATGTCAGCTGCAGCCGCAATGTATCATTCGGGCAAGGATACCTTACACAAAGTACGTCGTCAGGGCGGCGATATTACCGTTCCGAAAGGCTTGAAAGTCAGGCGTTTGCATAAAGCGTTTCTGCGTTATCACGATCCGGAAAACTGGCCGATGTTACGTGAAGCACTGAAAAGTATGGGCAGATCTGATTTGATCGGTAATGGCAAAAAACATCTTATACCGAGCTTTCAACCCAAAGGCACTGGCGAAATGGGTGAAGGCAAACGTATTACCCGTAAGGCAAAAACGCCTTCAACAAAACCGGCTTTCCGTACCCAGCATGTTCGCTCCAAAAAGGTAAAAAGTGGAACGCAACGTTCCCGTAAACGATAGCATTTGAT
>NZ_DFTU01000008.1:1363-26015 GCF_002379485.1 Methylophaga sp. UBA4204
TCCAGCCGGTAAAAGCTGGGTCTGAAAACCATCTCAAGAGATTCCTATGGAGAGGAGTGCATGCGTTTAATCAACAGCAAAGATCACTACGGTTTAATCAGCATACTGCTGCATTGGTCGGTCGCACTACTCACCATCGGCTTGTTCTTTCTTGGCATATGGATGGTCGACCTTGGCTATTATGACGACTGGTATTACCAGGCACCCTGGTGGCATAAAGGTTTGGGATTTATTGTTTTTCTATTGGTAGTGTTGCGCTGGATCTGGCGACCCATTGCAGGAAAACCAAAAGCTATTTCATCTTCCCCCGTTTGGCAGCAACTGGCAGCCAAAGTCGTTCACCAATTGATGAACCTGGCCATTGTCCTTCTGGCAATAACCGGCTACCTGATTGTCACTGCAAAGGGGGAATCTTTGGGGATTTTCGATTGGTTCAGTATTCCAGCTATTTCCAAATTATCAGTTGAAACCAGTGATCTGGTCAGCAAACTGCATTTATGGTCTGGCTACTTCATTATTTCATTGGCTTCATTTCACGCCCTGGCGGCATTGAAACATCATTTCATCAATAAAGATGCAACGTTGCGTCGCATGCTTAATCTTTAAACCAACAGGAGTTACCATGAAAAAAACCATCTTTGCCTTGGCTATGAGTACGGTGTTTACATTGCCTGCTCATGCGGCTGACTATGTTATTGATACCCAGAAAGCCCATGCATTTATTGATTTTCGGATTCAGCATTTGGGATTTAGCTGGATGAGCGGTCGCTTTAATGATTTTGAAGGGACTTTCAGTTATGACTCGGAAAACCCGGAAGCGTCAAAAATTGATGTGAAAATTGATGTTGCCAGTGTAGATACCAATTTTGCTGAACGTGATAAACATTTGCGTGAACAATTTCTTGAAACGGCGCAATATCCCGATGCTCGCTTTACTTCCACCAGCTTCGAACAGCTGGAAGACGGTACATTATTGATGAAAGGCGATTTCACGTTGCATGGTGTTACCAAACCGATGACCATTCCAGTTGAGAAAGTCGGTGAAGGTGATGATCCATGGGGTGGTTATCGAGTCGGTTTTTATGGCGAAACCAGCTTTATCATTGAAGATTATGACATTGATGTCAGCAAGTTGGGACCAAGCTCGCAGGAAGTCTTTCTGATTTTGTCTATTGAAGGTATCAGACAGTAGTTGATTTGATTAATCTTGTCGGGCGAGTTTAAACAAACGTTTTAGCTCGTCCTCTAGACTGTTTGCTGGTACAGCCTCTTGACCACGGTTGTACCAGTAAGCAGCGTTAGAAAGATCCCCTTCAATTCGATGCAGGTAACCATGGATTAAACAGGCCAGTGGATCACTGTACTGCTGGATAAGTTGATGAGCGCCATGCCAATCCTGTTCGCGAATTTTATCCAGTGCTTGCAGATGTATGACGCTCATTGGTTTCCTCAATATTTATGACTGCCAGGTAACACTACCCAGCATCAACAAACTACCCACGACGGCGAAAGGTGATGTTACTACCACAAACAGCAGCTTCATCAATTCGCGGAAAATATAGATGGTATCAACGATATAACCCATAGCAAAACTCCTTTGTAGTGCACGGTTGAATTATAATGCGCGACTGTGACGGACAAATGACATGATGATGACCAACCTATGAATTTGCTTGCCCTTGATACCAGTACTGAAAGTTGTTCTGCTGCAATCACCATAAACGGTGTGTTGTATCAGCAACAGCAAATGACTCAGCGAGGGCATTCGACCCTGATCTTGGGGATGCTCGATCAACTTTTCAAGCAAGCCGATGCCTCAATTGCCGATATCGATGCATTGGCATTTGGTAGGGGCCCTGGTTCGTTTACCGGTGTGCGCATTGGTGTCGGAGTTGCGCAGGGAATTGCGTTTGCCCGTGAACTTCCAGTCATCCCTGTTTCAACACTTGCTGCTGTTGCGCAGGCTGCTTTTGATGCTTTTGGTCATCAAAACATAGCCGTGGCCATGGATGCCCGTATGGATGAAATCTATGCAGGCTGTTTTCAGGTGAAAGGTGGGTTTGTGACGCTAATCGACGAGGAAAAAGTGTGTACTGCTAAACATTTTTTTCCAGCAAATGCCGAAAAGTGGTTAGGTGCAGGAAATGGCTGGCAGGTTTATGCTGAGATGTTGCAAGCCAACTTTTTTGAACAATTGATTGACCAGCAAGCCGATATTTATCCTGGTGCAGCAACGATTCTTAAACTTGCTGAGCAGTTTTATCGGCGTGGTGAGTTTGTCAGTGCTGATAAGGCGTTACCAGTGTATCTGCGGAATAATGTTGCTAAAAAGAAGGCACAACAGGGATGATTAAAAAAGCCGATAACATATTCGCCTCTCCGCTGGAACAGATGGTGGACTTTCGTTTTGATGAACGCGTGGTGGACGTGTTTCCCGATATGATCCAGCGTTCGGTGCCTGGCTATGGCACCCTGATCTCCAATATCGGCATTCTGGCCGCTCGTTATGCTCAGGAAAACAGCAGTTGCTATGACCTGGGCAGTTCCTTAGGGGCGATTACCTTGTCAATGCGCCAGCGTATTAAGGCGGAAGGTTGTCAGATTATTGCTGTTGATAATTCTCTAGCAATGATTGAACGGGCGGAGAAAATCATCGCGGCGGATAATAATCGCGTACCGGTTGAGCTACGCTGTGAAGATATTAACCAAACGCTTATTGAAAATGCCTCGGTAGTGGTGATGAACTTTACCTTGCAGTTTATTGCACCAGCGTTACGGGATGAGTTGATTGATAAAATCTATCAGGGCCTGAAACCGGGTGGCGTATTTATCCTGTCGGAAAAACTGGCTTTTGATAGTCCTGAACGACAGACATTTTTCACTGAAGCGCATCACGATTTCAAACGGGCCAATGGCTATAGTGATCTGGAAATCAGTCAGAAACGCAGCGCGCTGGAAAACGTATTAATCCCCGAAACTCTGACAATGCACCAACAACGCCTTAGCCAAGCCGGTTTTTCCCGCAGCGAATGCTGGTTTCAATGTTTTAACTTTGCCTCTTTGATAGCGTTTAAATGACCGTATATGACCCGTTTTATCGTTGGCTTGAATCCGTTGGACAAGCTGACTGGGCCAAACAATTGGCCAAATTTACCGATCAGCGACTGGCTGATGATTTTCATGGCAAGATGCCGTTATGGCAAAAAGCGTTGGCGGATTTACCCTCCATAAAACCTTCTGTTATAGAACTGCAACAACAGGTGGCTATTGGCGCAAAAGAAGATTTGGCGGCTTATGACACATCTTCGTTTATTGAACTGATCAAAACCTTTCATCCCTGGCGCAAAGGCCCGTACCAATTATTTGATATACACATTGATACTGAATGGCGATCGGATTGGAAATGGGATCGCGTATTACCGCATCTCAGCCCTTTGCATGGACGAAAGGTTCTGGATGTTGGTGGTGGCAATGGTTATCACGGCTGGCGCATGGTGGGTGAGGGCGCCCAGATGGTAATGGGGATCGATCCAACATTGGTATTCAGTATGCAATATCAATTGATGCAGCACTTTATTCAAAGTGAAAAGCATTTTGTTTTACCGATTGGTATTGAACATATGCCTGAAAAATTGCATCTCTTTGATACGGTCTTTTCCATGGGCGTTTTATACCATCGCCGTTCACCGCTAAGCCATTTGATGGAATTACGTCATTGTCTTCGTAGCGGCGGTGAACTGGTATTGGAAACTCTGATTATTGATGGGGAAGAGGGCATGAGTCTGATGCCAGAGGAACGTTACGCCAAAATGCGCAATGTCTGGTTTATTCCATCAATTCCAACGATGCTGATATGGCTGCGTAGATGTGGTTATAAAAATGTGCGCTGTGTGGATGAAAATCTTACGTCACTGGAAGAACAACGAGCAACAGAGTGGATGACATTTGAATCGTTAGCCGATTTTTTGGACCCTCAGGATATGCATAAAACCATTGAAGGATATCCGGCACCAAAACGAGCCGTATTTATTGCTGATGCGCCATAAAAGACCCAAGCAAGAAGCCTTTAAAAAGCCATTGAGCTGGGTGATACCGAAATCCACTTGCCACTACGATGCTGGCAGGCATCCAGCGATTTTTCCTGTAAGTCATCACCGTTTTTGATTTTTAACTGATAGGCAAGGCAGGGGTAGTGCCCATAAGAATAACTTCGCAACAGCTGGATTTGATATTGGATGCCAGTATGGTGATTAATCCAGCCATGTTCGGACTCGAAATCATTAGATGAAAGGATTTCCTGAGTTCTATCAAGATCAATCGTGGTCATCGCGGTGTCGGTTTCAATACCTGCTTCGACGCCTGCTAAAAGATCCAATGAGGCATGAGCAGTTGGTATTAAAAGCGCCACAATGAGTAACGGGTAAAAACTATTATGCCAAATACGATTCAATGTGCATTCCCATCTTTGGTAGAAGTCCATTAGAAACCGAAATATAACATCCTTCAATAAGTAAACTATCCTTGTTTAAGCAGGATATTTTTCCTTTAAATCCATGGGTTTATTTTTTTCGTGCTTAAAATCTACTTAAAAATCGTTATTTAATTTAACGCCATGGCGGATTTTTTCAGCAATAAGACACTGTGTTTACGCAATAAGCTCCAGTGAAACTTTAATTTTATGCATTTTCATCAACAGCTACGACATTGAATGAACCATCTGCATTTACACTCACTGAAAATTCGATTGGGCGGCAACAGACAAAGCAATCCTCAATATATTGTTGGTATTCCACACTGGCATCCAGTAAAACTTCAATAGTTTCACCGCAATAGGGACACATTACGGATTGTTCCTGTAAAGCTTGCATCGCCATGCTCCAAAATTGTTTATTATCGTTAAGAAATGTTTAGGCATGCATTAGTTCAATCTGTCATTCATTAAATATATTTTTGTGTAAGACATAGGGCATTTTGATCTTTGATAGCCACCATAGCTGGAGGCTATCAAAGATCAAAAAGCCAATAGATAAACTCTGGGAACAGCACGATGCAACAGGCAATAAAACAAACCCTTTCTGCTTTTTTGATAAGTTGGCGTACACAATTCAATAGTCGTCCAGTAATTTCTATCCTACTGCTGGTATCAATCGCTGGGCTTGCAATATTGTTTCTGATGAATTTGCTGTATCGGCAGTCCACTGTTGACCCACAGTTTTTAAAATGGGCACTTATCGGTGGAGGCGTTGGGGCCTTGTCAACGGCTCTGGGTGCAGCACCGGGTTTATTCGTTAAAAAGCTTCCCGCCGTAACTGAAGATACTATGCTGGGCATGGCTGCAGGTATGATGTTGGGAGCCAGTTTTTTTTCGTTGATTTTGCCGGGGATTGAAGTAGGTACTGCATTGACGGGAAATGCTGTCAGTGGAGTAGTTATCATCATTTTTGGCATGATTGGCGGAGTGGTGTTGATGCTAGGGCTGGATTATTATCTGCCGCATGAACATCAACATCTTGGTCCGTGCGGGGCAGGGCATCAACAGGTAGGTCGGGTTGGACTGTTTGTTTTGGCGATTGCCTTGCATAACTTTCCGGAAGGCATGGCAATTGGGGTAAGTTACACCAATGGTAATCTGGCGGTGGGTATTCCGTTAACCGCAGCGATTGCCTTACAGAATATCCCCGAAGGTCTTGCTGTGGTATTGGCATTGCGACGTATCAATATCTCTTCCGGCAAAGCCGTAGCGATTGCTGCAGCAACCGGTCTGGTCGAGCCGGTTGGCGCCGTGATGGGTATATTCCTGTCCAGTGGTTTACCGGTTTCCTATCCTTTGGGATTAGGCATTGCCGCCGGGGCAATGATATTTGTGGTTTCGCATGAAGTCATACCGGAAACGCATCGTAACGGACATCAGACAAGAGCGACAGTGGGATTGATGGGCGGCTTATTTGCCATCATGCTGATAGATACATTATTAGGTTGAGTGACTGTACTCAAACAAATAACGACGATCTCCGAGACCAATGCCTTCGGCAATTTGTTTAAAGCCAGACTTTCGATAAAATTCAAGTAATTGAGGATAATGCGCTACTGCATCCAAATGCAGGGTCCGATCACTGATTAACCCTAAACAGTGCTGAAGCAGTAGTCGTCCATAACCCGCTTGTTGGTGTTCGGGATGCACGGCCAATTGCGTCAGATAGAAGTCAGACCGCGGGGCCTGTGGCCAACAGTCTGCATAATAATCGGCTGGTTTAAGCCCTAAAGCGACACAACCTATAACCCGGCAATCCTGCTTGATGACATAGACTGTTTTTTGTAACAGATTCTGGCGGACAGATTGTTCATCATAAACATCCAACCAATGTGACATGCCTTGTTGATACATATGATTGGCACACTCCGTTAACAGTGTGACTAACGCTGGGATATCTTGCTCACAAGCGAGCTGTATTGGCGTATTAGCTATCAACATTTAGTTTAATGGCCAAATCAACATAATGACTGCCAGGGTTACGGCACCAATAAAGAAATTCATCGGCACACCCACTTTTAGAAAATCACGGAAATGATAGCCGCCCGGCCCATATACCATCAAATTGGTTTGATAGCCCAATGGGGTTGCAAAACTGGCTGATGCCGCCATCATAATGGCAAACACGAATGGTTCATTATGCAGTTCGGCTTTGGAGGTTAATTCCAATACGATCGGCAACATTAATACCGCTGCCGCATTATTGGTAATTACTTCGGTCAGTACAGATACAGCAATATATGTCATCACCAGCATTAACCATGCTTGATTCTGGCTTAATGAAACAATACCGCTCGCTACCACATCAGCAACCCCGGTCTGCTGCAATGCCACACCTAAGGCAAACGAGGCTGCTATGGTCAGAATTACGGTTAGATCCAGACTGCGCTCTGCCTGACTTACCGAGCAGCATCCTGTTATTATCATTAACACCGCACCAATTAATGCAGCATTCAACATGCTAATCACACCAAAGCCAGCGGCAGTGACCAGAGCAATCAGAATAACCCAGGCGATTCCGGCTTTATCGTGATTTGGGGATTCTTTTCCAAGGTCATTAATCAACAAGAAATCTTTGTTATAACGTTGTCGACTTACAAAAGCCGGTCTTGCTTCCAGTAGTAATGTGTCTCCAGCTTTTAAAACAATATTACTCAAGTTGCCTGCAATACGTTCCCCATTTCGTGCTACGGCCATTATCACAGCACCATATCGTTGGCGAAACTTTGCATCGCGGATGGTTTCTCCAATAGCGGCACAATGTGGTGAAACCACTGCTTCAACCAGACTGCGCTCAGGACGATCGGCCGAAAATACACTACTTTCAGCATCTGAAGTGGAAGCGACAATACCGCGGATCCTTAATAGATCAGTAATCCCTTGAGTGTCACCCGCAAATACCAAGCGGTCTCCACTTTGCAGACGCTGTTCCGGTGTGACGGCTGTCAGCAATGTCCCATTGCGCTCGATTTCCACAAGATAAACACTTTTTTGCTCGCGTAAACCTGCTTGCTGAATGCTCTGTCCCACAAGTGGACCATTAGATTCAACCATCACCTCCAGGGTGAATTCCCGAACATTTTCGAATGCATGACTTTTACCAATATCCGGTAACCATTTAGGAAAGAAAAGCCACATAAACACTAGTCCACAAATCGCAACAGGCAGTCCAATAATGGTAATCGAAAATATTGAAAACCCGGCTTCACCAGTTAATGTCTGGTATTGCCCATTCACTACCAGATTGGTACTGGTTCCAATCATCGTTATAGTGCCTCCCAAAATAGCGGTATAACTCAACGGAATCATGATCTTTGACGGGCTGATGTTGATGCGTTTGCTCCAGGCCAAAAGGCCAGGAATCATGGTAGCCACAACAGGAGTATTATTTAAAAACGCACTGAGAAAAACGACCGGAGTAAAAATACGTAAATAGGACCTACGTACTGTTTTGGGTGACCCCAGAAACGATTTCACCATTATGTCCACACCACCAGACGCATGCAGACCGGCAGCGACAATAAACATGGCAGCGACGGTAATCAAACCACTGTTACTGAACCCTGCTAGGGCTTGTTCGGCATTTAGAATGCCGGTTGCAAGTAATACTGTGAGGGCAGTGATCATAGCAATATGTGGGCGAACACGACTGAATATCAACACGAGTAACACACTAGTTGTTACGATTAACGTAAACCACGCTTCCAAAGACATTTTTATCGCCCAAGCCATATTCAAGGCGACTATCATCGCAAGAAATCGATATAAACAGAATTAATAAATATGTATTTACATATGATGTTTACATATATTAATTATCCCATTGCTGAGGGACTTTTTTAATCTGCGAAATATCATAACCCTGCTCAGCAAGCAGTTTCAGCATTTGCAGGTAATCCTGTTCAGGAATTTGCGGTGTTCTGGCCATTATCCAGACATAATCGCGTTTTTCACGACCTATAATTGTCTGGGTGTAATCGTCATTTATGTAAACAATTCGGTAGTCGGCTTTGATAGGCCAGATAAACTGCATTCCCCAGACGGCGTTAGATTCGTCATCCAGAATAAAGCCTTTGGGATGATATTGTTTTAGTTCGCCATCAAAGCTGCCTTTATTGAAAGTAAAGGTCGTGGCAATCGTGCCATCTTCATTTAATTCGTAAGATTCCACAGCATTGTGTGCACCTTTTTCAATAAAGGTGGGAATATTGGCGATCACATACCAATCACCCATAAATCGGTTTATATCTACATGGTTTTCGGTACGAATCGGTTTTGACATTGACTGACATCCTGCTAACAGCGTGATAAACAGCAACAGAGATAATTTACGACCAATCATCGACATCCCTCCTGAAATAGAGATGCTGATGTTCGGATGTCTGTTGTGAATCAAATGTGAAGGCGGCTTGCAGAATGACGTCGCCGGATTACTTCAGGATCGGGTTTTGATGAGCGCTTTGAGTTCTTCAAGCTGTGCGGATAAATCTTCTATGGTCATATCATTTTTATGCGCTTCTTCATGCTCTTCGGCACGCTCCTGTTCCATCACATTGACGACAATACCAATCAGCATATTGAGGAAGGCAAAAGTATTGAGGAAGATAAACACCAGATAATAAATCCAGCTCAGTGGATACACTGCCATGGTTTCGTACATGACATCAGTCCAGTCCTCGAAAGTCATTACCCGGAACAACGTCAGCATTGAGACAGCAATATCCCCCCAAAGAAACTCATTTATCTCCTCGAACAGCGTGGTGCCGATGGCGGCAAAAATATAGACGATAATAAACATCATCAAGGCAACATAACCCAGCTGTGGTAACGCTTTGAGCAGAGAGTTGAGCAAATGGCGGAGTTCGGGGATTACCGATACCATCCGTAATACCCGAAAGATACGTATTAACCGGGCCACATAAGCCAGTTCACTATCATTGACCGGTATCAAAGAGACCGCGACGATAATAGTATCGAACACATTCCAGCCACTTTTGAAAAAATCGCGCTTATTGGGTTCTGCCAGAAAACGAACGCTTATTTCAACAACAAAAAACAGGGTAATCGCATAATCCAGCCAGTCGACTAAGCGCAGAATTTGCAGGGGGATTTCATAGGTTTTAACCCCGGTGACCATGGCAGAAAATAAAATAACGCTGACCACGATAATTTCGAACAAACGATTTTGTCGCAGGCGTTCTAACTTATGTTGAAAACTGAGCGGAGAGGGTGCGGTGGTTTGCATGAATCAGGGCCAAAAAGACAATCAAGGCCGCGATCATAATCGGAATTTCTAACGGGGCAAAGACGTTTATTTGAATAAATCAGAGAGCCAGTCAATCATTATCCGTAAGATTGTTGATTAACGTCATTATGACTTTTTTATTAGCCTCATTCAGACCGCGAAATAAACAGAGTAATCGCTGTTCGGAATCGGAAATAGTAAATTGTTTCTCAGCAACTGCGCGGTAACCACCCCGGTTGATGTTTGCAGCAACAGAATGCTGGCGATGTTTTTCATAATCCTGAAACAATCTCATGACAATTTCCAGGTTGAGACTGATTTCATGCTGATGGCTGAAATCACGCAAACGGTCTTTCAAATCATCCGGAATGCGCAACCCGAAAGCCTCAGTGTAGGTGCTGGTAGGGTGTCTCAGCAGAAATTCTCGCACAGCTGTTTTGCCGAAGCGATGCGTCAGGCTGTTTTGTAATAAAAACAATGCCTCACTGGTCGTGCTCCGATTGTGCTGTGTTGCCTCAGAACGTAGCCAAGACATAAGCTCAGCAGGCAGTCTAAGGCCAAAAGGTCCTTTTCTCGCGCTCATTATTTAAAGAGTGTAAACAGTTGTTATTGACATAGTTAGTTACCATCTGTAGTTTCATTACCACTGGTATCTATCACCGTGGTATTAGATAAAGCCAGTGTTGCTCAGTACACGTGAAAGACCAGTGAATAGGACTTGTGCAGCTGACGGAACGAATGGCTAAAGATCAACGTTAAGGACAAGGCACGTAGTGTGAGAAACACATTATTAGAAAATGCTTTCAAATTTGCACATGAAGGCATCGTCATCACGGATGAGCATCAGAAAATTGTTGATATCAATGAAGCGATGCAACATATCACTGGCTACTCCCGTTCTGATCTTATCGGCAGCAAACCGCAAATCCTTAGTGCTGAAAGCCAAAATAAAGTATTTAATCAGTCTCTATGGCAGTCATTGCAGCGCAACGGTTTCTGGCAAGGCGAAGTGTCCAATAAACGCAAGGATGGATCGCACTACATAGCCCGGTTTAGTGTGAAACGAATCAATGCCCACGGCAAAGTGTTTTACTTGGGTCATTTAAGTGATATCACCACCGACAGGAAGTATCGTGCTGTTCTTTCTGATCTTGTTCTAAATCGAAATTCACATCAGATCCTCAATAAAAACCGGCTGGAAAATGAATTCAGTCATATGAGTACCCTGGCAGACCAGAAGGATGAAAAACTGGTTGTGGCCTTTATGGATCTGGATGAGTTCAAAAGTATTAATGATATTCATGGCAAGGTCACCGCTGACCAATTATTGGAAAAGGTTCCCGAACGTGTTCGAACTGCTCTGAAGGAAAGCGATAGCATCGTGCGCTACGGAGGCGATGAATTTGTGCTGATTATCGGTGGTGTTTCCAGTCATGCTGCTGCCACAGACATTATTAACAAAGTGCTTTCAGCCATATCACTCCCCTTTATCATTAATGATGTGCCGATGATGATTACAGCTTCAGTAGGCTATACGCTCTATCCCGAAGATAAAGGCAGTCTGGACACATTAATCCGCCATGCTGACCAATGTATGTATAAAGCCAAGCTGGATGGCAAATCTACCGTGGTTGCCTACGATCCAGGTGAAGAGGTCCAGATTACCGAGCGTAACCAGCAGCTGCGAGAAATTGCGACGGCAATAAGTGAAGATCAGTTTGTTTTGTTTTATCAGCCCAAGGTGACGCTGAGTACCGGGCATATCTTTGGCTTTGAAGCCTTGATTCGCTGGCAGCATCCCAAACGTGGTCTGCTGTCACCCGATAAATTTATTGATCAGGTTTACGATACTGAATTGGAAGTCAGTCTTGGCCAGTGGGTTATTCGTCAGGCATTAAAACAGCTCGCAGCCTGGCAACAGGACGGTCATAACTATCAGCTGAGTATCAATCTCACCGCATATCACTTATCGACAGCAGATTTTTTTGACTGGCTGCAATATCAGATTCAGCATTATCCTGGCCTGGACACCAGTCGTTTCCAGATTGAAATACTGGAAAGTAATCGGTTAAGCGATTTGAGCCTTATCAGTAATGTGGTCGAATTCTGTAAATCAGAGTTCGGCATTACTACGGCATTGGATGACTTTGGTACCGGCTATTCATCGTTGACCCATATCCGGGTTTTACCGGTGGATGTTGTCAAAGTAGATCAGACATTTGTCAGACGAATGTTAAGTGAGCCTGAGGATTGTAAGATTGTAGAAGGTGTCATTGCGTTGGCACAGTCATTCAATATTCAGGTTATTGCCGAAGGCGTTGAATCTATTGCCCATGGTGAAGTGTTATTGGCAATGGGCTGTAATCAAGCACAGGGCTACGCGTTAGCCAAGCCTTTGCCGATTGATCAACTGATGAAGTTTTTAAGCTCATATCAGCCCTTCAGGCAATGGTGTTCACAATCGGGTCTATTGAAAAACCATAAGCAGGCACGACTCAGTCTGTTTTATTTTTATCTTAAATACTGGTTGCATCAACTTCAGGAAAGACTTTTTGCTGAGCCTGAGATTAAAACCGAGTGGCCGATAACCCAATTATCCGATACTCATTGCGGAATCTGGCTTGAAAAGGCCCGATACCATCATTATCTGGACAATGCCACGCTTGACCAGATCAGCCAATTTCATCATTACATCTTTCAATCTGGAAATGATTTACTGGCCAGTTATCTAGCAGGGGACGTGCATGCCAGCCGGGCAGGATTTAATGCCCAGGAAACCACGTTCCAAACCACACTTTATGAATTACATGTGCTAATCAAACGAATGTCTGAATAAGAATTCCGTTTTAACTTGTTGACAGTTGCCGCAGTTATTGAAATGATATGATATATCATAATTTATGGGATAACTGAAAATGAAAGATGATTTGGCCGTGGCCTGTTCAGGTGCATGCATGATCCATTGCTTAGTAACACCGATAGTCATTGGATTTGGCACAGCGGGACTGTTAGGGGATTGGTTTACTTCTGAATGGGTGCATAAGGTAATGCTCGTTCCGGTGATCCTGCTGGCGATTCTGAGTTTACCGGGAGCTTATCGCAGACATAAAAATCATTGGCCTTTATTACTCGGTGGAATTGGACTTTCCACCATGGTTTCAGCATTAATCGGTCCGGAATCTCTGGAGACATGGATCACATTGAGTGGCGGACTGCTGTTGATTACCGCCCATCTCTGGAACCGAAATCTGTCACTTCGACTTCTTCCTGTTACGAGGGAAATGTAAATGGATAAACAGGATTTATTAAATGAACAAGGAGAAGGGCTTTATGAACACAAATCTAGATAAACGCCTGCCAGTTACTGTGTTATCAGGTTTTTTGGGAGCCGGTAAAACCACCGTATTGAATCATATTTTAAATAATCGCGAAGGTCGAAAAGTGGCAGTTATTGTCAATGATATGAGTGAAATCAATATCGATGCTCAACAAATTCAGCAGGATGTGCAGCTTAATCGCGCCGAAGAAAAGCTGGTGGAAATGAGCAATGGCTGCATCTGCTGCACCTTGCGGGAAGATCTGTTGATTGAGGTCCGTCAGCTGGCAGCAGAGCAACGCTTCGATTATCTGGTCATTGAATCAACCGGTATTTCCGAACCTTTGCCAGTGGCTGAGACGTTTACCTTTGCTGATGAAGAGGGAGAAAGTCTGTCACAGATTGCTCGCCTCGATACCATGGTAACGGTGGTGGATGCAGTGAATTTTCTGCGTGATTTTAATGAAGCCAGACAACTGCAGGAAACTGGTGAAAACCTTGGTGAAGATGATCTGCGAAGTGTGGCCGATTTGCTGGTGGATCAGGTTGAGTTTTGTGATGTCATTTTGATCAGTAAAACCGATTTATGTACCGCTGAACAATTAACTGAACTGACTGGCATTTTGAAAAGCCTCAATACCGAAGCAGAGATAATTTCGATAGAAAATGGCCAGATCCCATTGGATAAAGTATTGGGGACGCAGAAGTTCAGTTTTGAAAAAGCCGAACAGGCAGCTGGATGGCTGAAAGAAATGCGGGGCGAACATATCCCTGAGACTGAAGAGTATGGCATTAACAGTTTTACCTACGTCGCCCGTCGACCTTTTCATCCACAGAAGTTTTTTGAGTTTCTGCATCAGGATTGGCCCTGTGGCAAGTTGATTCGCTCCAAAGGCTATTTCTGGTTAGCCAGCCGCCCCCAGTTTGCCGGGCAGTGGAATCAGGCGGGTGGTATTGCCCGCTATGGTTTTGCCGGAATGTTCTGGAAAGCTATCCCTGAAAATCGCTGGCCACAGGATGAGGAGAGTCTGCAAACCATAAAAGAAAACTGGCAGGAACCCTTTGGTGATATGCGTCAGGAGCTGGTGTTTATTGGTCAGAACTTAAATGCTGAAATGGTGACAGCAGAACTGGATGCCTGTTTATTAAATGACAGTGAATTATTGGCCGGGAAGCAGCTCTGGGAAACATTGCCCGATCCTTTTCCAGCCTGGGAGGCAGCTTAAAATGAATCAGAGTGCTATTGCCCTCAATCCAGTATTTGAGCATGTGCAAAAAGCAGATTTAGCTTTAGTGATGACCTCAATTTATCAACCGCATATCAATCTGGTTATCTGGCAGCGACAGTTGCAAAAGACACTGCAGGACTATATTGATGCATTAACGCAAGGACTCAATGCGTTACAATTACGCACAATAATTGCTCCGGCTGAAGTCAGTGCGTGGCTTGGTGGATTATTACCAGAGGATCCTCAACGACATTTATTTATTGAGGATGTCAGTCAGTTAGTGGAAATGTATGCAGATCTGTTCGATTTAAACGTTGTAGGCTTGTGCCTCAGCCTGATAAACGAGACTATGTGCCCCAGATTTCATACTGATCATTTAGCTTGTCGTTTGGTAACAACCTATCACGGAAAGGGCAGTGAATGGTTGCAAGAAGACAATGTCGATCGTTCAAAACTGGGTGCTGGTGCTAATGGATTACCTGATCATTTGTCAGGAATATATCGACATCATCAGTATATTCAACAACTGCAGCAAGGAGAGGTTGGATTGTTCAAGGGTGATGGCTGGATTAATAGTCAGGTGAATGGCATTGTGCATCGTTCGCCTCATATCAATAAGACTGATAAAAGGTTATTGCTAACCCTGGATTTTGCCGAGTGAGTAGGAGACTGTTGGACATGCGAGTTGCAGTATATTTAGTCACCCTGTTTTGTGGCGTGCACCTGAGCGCTATTGTCTATGCTCAGGACAAACATCATGATCATGATGCAGATCATCGTCATCATGGTGCCCATGTGCATGGAATGGCCACACTGGATTTAGTGATGGATGATCACGTATTGATGATGCATTTAAAGTCACCATTAATGAATTTTCTAGGTTTTGAACACCAGCCGGAAACAGAACAGCAAGAAGCCATTTATCAGGATATGCTGCAACAGCTTGAAATGCTTGCTACCCTTATAGAAGTTAAGGGATCGAGCTGTAAAGCTGAATCAATCGAAGTCGAAGAACCTTTTGCTGACTCTGACGAAGCAGGACACGCTGACGTAGATGTCAGCTATTTTTTACGCTGTGAAAAACCTGAAAATATTACCGAATTGAAAATCAATTTATTTGATGTTTATAGTAATCTGGAAACTATGCAAGTGCAGATGGTTTTACCGACCGGCCAGCAGCAATTAAAACTTAATCAACAACGAACCTCTATCCGGATCCAGTAATGGCGAAAGTCGATACTCATAAAGTAATGCAACAAGCTGAACGAAGTTGTGCTGATCATGGTGTGCGGTTAACCAGCAAACGCAAACATATTCTCGAAGTGTTGTTAAATGCACAGGCCCCACGTTCAGCCTATGAAATTGCTGAGCTATATCGTCAGAAAACCGAGGAAAATATTCCAGTCATGTCGGTCTATCGAATGCTGGATTTTCTAATGCAGAACAGTCTGGTGCATAAACTGGCCTCCAATAATAAATTTATTGCCTGTGCTCATATCGCCTGCTCGCATTCACACCAGACACCACAGTTTTTGATTTGTGACAACTGTCAGCAAGTAAGAGAAATAGGAGTGGATAAGCAACTGATTCATGCACTCGAAGAGAGTATTGAACATAATCATTTTCAACTAAACAGTCCGCAACTTGAACTACATGGATTATGTGAAACTTGCCAGCAAGAAAGTTAACTCTTTTTTTGGCTTAATAATGATGTGATATATCGTATTTTTATAATATTTTGCATCTTTTGTGATATTTAAATCCAGGAGAAATCATGCTGGAAGTGAACCAGTTAACCAAATCATTTGGTAATCGAATTGCCGTTGATCATCTCGACTTTAAAATCGCTTCTGGCGAAGTTTTATGTTTATTGGGTGCAAATGGCGCAGGAAAAACTACCACCTTAAATATGTTGTTAGGCTTTACCTCACCAACCAGTGGCAGCGCCACTTTAGAAGGTCAGGACCTCTATCAGCAGTCATCGTCTTGTCGACAAAAAATCATGTATGTGCCCGAAAACGTCAATCTATATCCCCGGTTTGATGCAATTGAAAATATTCACTATCTGGCGGTATTGGCCAAAATGAAATTAACCGATCAGCAAATCCATGAAGCGTTAATCAGTGCAGGGCTTAAACAGGCAGACTTTTCCAAGCAGTTAGCTGAATACTCCAAAGGCATGCGACAGAAAGTAGCCATTGCATTTGCTTTGTTAAAGCATGCCCGTTTGATTTTGATGGATGAGCCGACTTCTGGTCTGGATCCGGTTGCCACTCAGGATTTTATTCAAGTAGTGAATACGATTAAATCTCGCGGAGCAGCAGTGTTGATCGTCACACATGATCTTTTATGTGCCCATCAACTGGCTGACCGGATTGGCATTATGAAACAAGGCCATTTAACCGATCTCATTACCACGCAATCGTTAACACTGGATCAGGTAACGCAACGTTACTTTGATCAGTTTGCTGCATAAAAAAACAAAAGGACTTTACCGTGAAAAAAACTTTTATCAGCAGCCTGATTGTGTCTGCTCTGCCGTTATCTGTTGTTATTGCCGAGACCGATAATGAACCCGCTGCTCGTATTGATCCCCTGGTGGTGTTGGGTACGCGTCCGGATTATGCCGATGAAAATCTGGCCGGTTCACAGGATATTATCTCGCGTGAGGAGTTATCCATCAGTCACGTGAACAATACCATGGAGCTGTTTACCAAAATTCCCGGTGTTTATTTTGCCCGCTACAATCAGGGCATCATTAATACTGATATTGGTATTCGCGGTTTTGCTGCTGAGGGAAGTACTCCTCATGCCAAGCTGTTAATCGATGGCATTCCATCTAATCTGCACAATGGTTACAGCGAGATGGATCAACTGTTTCCAGGCAACATTGACACTATTCAGGTTTACAAGGGTAATAGTGATCCACGCTACGGCACATTTAATGTGGCGGGTAACTACCATATTGCTACCCGTTCAGATATTGGCCGTGACGTTGAAGTAACCCTCGGTAGTTATAACGCACGTGAGATTCAGGGTTATTGGGGAGAACAGACCGGCGCATTGCAACACAGCTATTTTGCTGGTTACCGCGAGTCAGAAGGCTATCGGGATAATTACGATATCGATAAATACAGTGTCGGTGGCCGCTGGTTTTATGACTTATCAGACGATACCTCACTCGGTTTTATTGCACGAATGGCCGAGTATGATGCTGATGCACCGGGATATCTCACCCAAGAAGAAGCACGCAAACATCCGACTCGCTCTGCAGCGTATGCAAGACAAGATGGTGGTGATAAGGAAACTCAATCTTACAGCCTGCATTTTGATACCGCATTACGTGATGATCTGACCTGGTCAGCCAAAGCGTATTACAACTATTACGAACGTGAGCGCTGGGTGAGGTTTAGTGAAGCTGGTTCATTGGGCAATCGTTATGATGAGCAGGATCATTATGGTTTTATCTCGACCTTGTCCTGGGATATTAATGAGCAGTGGGTATTAAACTGGGGGCTGGACATCGAACGCCAGGATGTATTGGAGCAGCGCTTTGGCACAATTGGCAATATGCGGCAACGTGATACCAGTAATGTGTCGCGTAACTTTGATTATGATTTTGTCAGCAAAGGCACCTATCTGCAGGTATCTCACACACCGAATAAGTTTATCGCCTGGAATGCCGCCATCCGTGCTGATCGAATTGATGGAGATTTTAAACAGCGTAACGCAGCCGATGAGGTGATCAGTAATCAGGATAGTTATGACTATGGCACCATTGTGCAGCCTAAATTTAATCTGTTCCTCTACCCAACTGATCAAGTGACTTTGTTTGCCAATGCAGGACGCAGTTTCCAGCACCCGGTCAGCAGTAGTGCCTATACCGATGGTGACCGTTCTGCACGTGATGTTTCAATCAATGATGGCTGGGAACTGGGGGTGAAATGGATGCCAACCTATAGCCTAGAATTTCGCTTGTCCTATTGGGAACAGAAAGCCAAAGACGAGTTTGTTTTGGTTGATGGCGTGGCTCGAAATGTGGGTGAAACGCTGCGTCAGGGCGCGGATTTTGGCATGAGTTGGATGGCAACTGACAAACTGACTCTTTGGGGTAACTTCAGCACTGTGGATTCAGAGATTCAAAGTCCCGGAGCTGACAAAGGAAATGAATTACGCAGTATTCCTTCCTATACCGCTTCAACGGGTGTTAGTTATCTGTTTACTCCGGCGCTGACTGGACGTTTACATTACGATGCTCAGGGGGCGTCTTATATTAACGAAGCAAATGCTGGCGGCAAGTTTGGTCAATATAATCTGGTCAATGCCAGTCTTGATTACGAGACAAGCTGGGGCAATATCAACTTTCAGGTTAATAGCCTGTTCAATGAATATTACGAATACGTATATGACTTTGGGAATGCAGGCGATCCGGTTGACACCATCCATTCACCTGGTGATGGCGTTAATGCCAGTGTTTCAGTGGCTTATAAGTTCTAATCATGATGCAGACTATTATTGAAATTGCTCGTCATGAGTTGATCACCCAGTGGCGCAGCCAGACTCTGAAAGTCCTGTTGCCGTTGTTAGTAATATTAACGGCATTAATTGCATTTTCTCATTGGCAACAGCAGCAGGATTTTATTGAAGCCCAGACTCTCTGGCAGCAGCAGAATGATGCTAACTGGGATGCTCAGCCAGATCGGCATCCGCATCGGGCAGCGCATTACGGCACCATGGTGTTTCGCATCATTTCTCCCCTGAGTTTTATTGATAGCGGAGTGAATCCGTTTGTCGGAAATGCGTTATTTCTGGAAGCACATAGGCAAAACAGCAGCAGCTTTAAACAATATGTCAGCAGTACGGCCTATATGGGGCTGGGCTATCTGTCAGGTGCGACGGTCATACTGGTGATCTGGCCTTTGGTATTGATTGCTTTGGCATTTAATAGTGTCAGTGGTGAGCGTGTACAGGGCACTTTGCGCCAATTGGTCTCACAAGGTATTAGCGTCAAACAGTTGTTATTCGGCAAAACGTTGGCATTCAGCCTGATATCGCTGGTATTTCTATTAGTGATATTTGTTATTGCAACTGGCTTTATGCTGCAAACGCCAGTACATGGCAGTGATGTATTACGAATGTGCGCTATGTTTGTTTTGTATTTGTTTTACTGCCTGTTATGGACCTTCACAGTGGTGCTGTTCTCCAACTGGTGTCGTACCAATCAACAAAGCTTGTCTGCATTGCTGTTGTTCTGGCTGCTGACAGTGATTGTGATGCCTAAAATGGCTTACAGTCTGGCTGATATGCAATATCCAATACCTGATCGGGCGGTGTTTGATATTCAGACAGCGCAGGAAATTGCCAAAGTTGGTAATTCACATGACCCCGATGATCCTTACTATAACGAGTTTCGTGAGCAGGTATTGGCAGAATACGGCGTTTCACGAGTTGAAGATTTACCAGTGAATTGGCGCGGCGTGTTGATGCAGGAGGGCGAGCGAATTACCAGCGAGGTGTTTACCCAGCAATATGCAAAGTTGATGCAAATCGCTGAACAGCAAAATCAATTGGTCAGCAAGGTGGCGTGGTTTTCACCTTATTTATTAGCCAATAAATTGTCGTCCATTTTCGCGGCGACCAACGCGGATAGTTTTTTGCATTATGAAAACGCTGCTGAGCAATTTCGCTTTAATTTCATCAAGCAGCTGAATCAGATGCATGCAGAACAAATCGACCATGCCCATGACCGTGAACAAAAAGTCTCGAATGAGCATTTGGCAAATCTGCAGCAATTTGATTATCAATCTCCTACCTTGCAGGCCGAACTGAATCTGATTTACCCGCCTTTATTAATATTATTGGGGTGGTTAATCATCGGTGTGTTGTTACTTTCCTGTAGTCGGAACGAGGTTTGATTAGGTGAGATTTATTCAATTTGAATTACGCTTGTTATGGCAGAACAAGCTCTTTAAATGGCTGATGGCAGCTTATCTTCTAGCAGCTTTATTAGCCATTATCTGGGGCCAGATGGGACTGCAACGTGAATATCAACAGCGGGCTATCAGCGAAGCAAATTACCAAGCCGAATTGGCAGACTATAAGAAGGATGCTCAGTTAGCTCCATACGACTCGGGTTATATGAGTTATTACCAGTTTCATCCTGTCTGGCAAAAACCTTCTGCCTGGTCGGCATTGATTCAAGGTGAGCGCAGTGAAGCGGCCACCCACACAAGGGTTCGTTTATTAGGTTTGCAAAGCCAATTGAGCAATACGGCGACGGGCAATATTGCCGCTATGCCCATCGGTAAGCTGGACTTGAGTTTTATCTGGATTTACCTGATGCCGTTATTGATTGCGGCATTAAGTTTAAATCTGCTGGCAGAAGAGAAGGCCAGCGGACGCTGGTCGTTATTGGCCTCCCAAGTGGCTAATAGCGGATTATTATTAACTAAAAAAATGCTCATTGCAGCAGGCTTACTGGCGATGGTGAACGTACTGATTCTATTGGCGGCTGTTGTGCTGACAGATATCAGATTCGATGGATTATGGTGGCAGATTGCAGCCATATTATTGGCATATCAACTCTGCTGGTTTGTGATCACAGGCTGGATTATCAGTTTGCAACGTAGCGCCATTTTTAACAGTTTATTATTTATCAGTCTGTGGATTGTGTTTGCTTTTGTGCTGCCAGGATTGGCTTATCTGTATCAAACGCAACAACAGCAACCGGCTGAGCATGTGTCAATGGTGTTTGATCAACGTGAATACATGCATGATAGTTGGGATAGGGATAAGCAGGCAGATTTTGATGTTTATTTGCAGGACTATCCTCAGTGGCATACTACAGAGTCGACCTTACAAAAGCCTTTCGACTGGCGCTGGTATTACGCGATGCAACATATGAGCGATGTGATTGTAGCGGATGCAGTGAATCAATTTCGTGATAGCCGGATACATTCCCACCGGTTCGGAGAAACTTTTGCCTGGCTATCCCCGGTGATGCGAGTGCAATACAGTATGAATCGACTCGCTGATACCGATATGCTGGCAAGTCAGTCTTTTCTGGATCAGGTTGCTGACTATCAACAGCAGTTACGCGATTATTTCTTTCAATTCTATTTTTTTGACCAGCCGTTCACTGCGGCAGATTTCACTAAAATTCCAGTATTTGACTATCGACCAATTGTTCCTAACAACGCGCTTATAACTCTGATTAATTTAGTGATCGTCGGGTTATTTTTTATTGGGTTAATTTTGCTACAAACTCGCCGAAATCGTGGTTGAACAAACTTTCAGGCTTTTTCAAAAAGCGATACCGACTAATGTGATTACCGGTTTTCTCGGCGTTGGTAAAACCACGGCGATCCAGCAGCTACTAAAGACCAAACCGCCAGGTGAACGTTGGGCAGTATTGATTAATGAATTTGGCAAAGTGGGTATTGATAGCCAGCTGCTGCAAACCGATGACCATTCTCTAGGTGAGGTCACGATTCGCGAAGTACCCGGAGGCTGTATGTGTTGTGCTGCGGGGTTGCCGATGAAGGTGGCACTCAATCAGCTTATAGGCAAAGCCAAACCCGACAGGTTATTGATTGAACCTAGTGGGTTAGGGCATCCGGAAGAAGTGATCGCCGTGCTGTCAGGTGAATTTTATCAATCGATCATTGATTTACGTGCCACGCTGACATTGGTTGATGCACGTCATATGGCTGATGCGAAATATCGCGAACATGAGACTTTTCAGCAGCAGTTACAGATCGCCGATCTGATCGTGGCGAACAAGTCAGATATGTATGGGCAGAGCGAAATTGCTGCGTTAAAAGCTTACCTGAATGAAATGCATCTTCAGGAGCTACCTTTACAAATCACTCAGGACGCAAAAATTAATACTGAATGGTTAAAGCCAAACGCTAAATTTAATCAGGCGGTCTGGCAAGAGCAGCCTGCGGTTTTTGATCTGAAGAATGAAACTCAACCTATTCCCGACTGTGGTTACTTGGCGTTAGGACAACAGTTGAGTGGCTGGTATAGCTATGGCTGGCGGTTCAAATCAACATTCTATTTTGATTACCAACCGCTGATAGCGTGGTTGGAGCAATTTAAACAGATTCGGTTTAAAGCCGTTTTTCGAACCAGCGAAGGCTTTGTTGCTATCAATCAAGCTGATGACAACTTGACGATTGATGGACTAGCCAGTCAGGCAGCAGAAAGCCGTATTGAGTTCATTACCGATAAGCCACTTGATGCAAAAAAAATGGAAAGCCAATTATTACAGATGTGTGGGATAAATCATGTTAACCCGTCTTAAAAACGCTCGAGTATATGACCCGGTACAAAAACTGGATGGTGAACTCATGGAGCTGTGGATCCGAGATGATCGAATCGTTGATCCGAGTCAGATCACAGATAGAGAGTCGGCCATCACCCATGATTTGGACGGTGCCATTACCATGGCGGGCGGTGTGGATATTCATAGTCATATTGCAGGTGGTAACGTAAATACCGCACGTTTATTAATGCCCGATCAACATCGAAATCATCTACAAAGACAGGAAAATCTGCCGTTTTATAATGCTCGCTGGTCGAGTTTTGAAACCGGTTATCGCTACACCGAAATGGGGTACAGCATGGTGGTTGAACCGGCAATGTTGCCAGTGAATGCGCCGCAGGTACATCGAGAAATGGCGGATATCCCGATCATTGATACGGCTGCGCTGGCGATTCTGGGCAGTGATGATTTGCTGGTATCCATGTTGCGCAGTGGTGCTTCGCAAGATCAGATTAATGACTATGTCAGCTGGACCATTAACACTACCCAGGCATTAGGTTTGAAAGTGATTAATGCCGGTGGTTCGCAGGCGTTTAAAGCAGGGGTTGAACAGTTTGGTCTGGATGATGAAGTGCCGGTTTATGGCATCAGCTCCCGCCGCTTATTAACCTCATTGCAGACTGCTGTGCATCAGCTGGGTATACCACATCCGGTACATGTGCATTGTAATAATCTGGGTGTTCCCGGTAATGTACAAACCGCCATTGCTACCATGGAGGCTGCCCAGGGCTTACCGATGCATCTGGCGCATGTGCAGTTTTATGGTTATGGCGCAGAGGGTAATCGTGGTTTTTCTTCAGCCGCAGCCCAGCTAATGGAAGCGTTTAATCGACATCCCAATATTACTATGGATGTCGGGCAGGTGTTATTTGGGCAGACGGTGACAATGTCTGGCGATATCATTGCTCAGTTCTCCCGTCGAGGCGATGCCAGCCCGCACAAATGGGTGATGTGGCATGCCGAAGATGAGGGTAGTGGCGGTATCGTGCCTTATCAATATAAAAAGGCAAGTTTTGTTAATGGTTTGCAATGGGCCATTGGTCTGGAGATTTTTCTGTTATCCGGCGATCCCTGGCGTTTGTTTTTCACCACCGATCATCCCAATGGCGCACCGTTTACCCGTTATCCGGATTTACTGCATTTATTGATGGACTATGATTTTCGCATGGCCTGTCTGGCAGAACTGGATCCGGAGATCATGGAGTTGACCCTGCTCAAAGATCTGAAACAGGAATTCAGCTTATACGATATTGCCATTATGACGCGGGCGGCCCCGGCAAAATTACTGGGATTGAATGACCGTGGACACCTTCAACCTGGGGCTTTGGCCGATATTGCGGTTTATCATGAGCAAGATGATAAAGCCGCGATGTTCAGGAAGGCGCAATGGGTATTCAAAAACGGTCAGCTGATTATTGAACGCGGAGAGTTTGTGAAGCGTCAGTTTGGCCAAACCATGACCGTTAAACCACATTTTGATCGGCAGATTGAAACCACAGTAAAAGACTACTTTGATCGGTTTTATTCGATGAAATTATCCAACTATGGGGTACAAGACGATTTGTTATTTGATCAGCCCGAGCGTTTTTCTGCGATTAACTTATAAAGCACTATTCTTCATAAAGCTCAATATTATCGGCATTCATGGAATAAGCAGAAACCGCTACCTCATTTTCGGTGATTGTAGTGGCCAGCGTGCCCTCGACCCAATAGGGATCATAAAGATTCTGTTGAGCAACGCCTTCTTTGGAGGTCACATAAATAATCTGATTCGGCGGTGGTGGGGGATAATGGATACAGGCGCCAAAAAAAGGCACCAGAAAGAACTCGGTCACCAGCTGTTGTTCATTCATTTCGACGGGAACGATAAAACCAGGTAGGCGGATGGGGCGTTGATCGTATTCAGGCTTGACCTTGGCTGAAGTCAAAGCTTGTTGATAACGGTCATCGGCAGAATTTTCCAAGGCTCCTAGCAATTGACTGCTGATGTTTTTGCGGACTT
>NZ_DFTU01000008.1:26114-26906 GCF_002379485.1 Methylophaga sp. UBA4204
GCTCCTAGCAATTGACTGCTGATTTGGTCTTCCATCGAACCATCTTCAATCTCATCTAGATATTCTGGTGGATTCATCAATGCCTCCAAATCATCATCCGGCATCAGATCCACCCAATCGATAGACTCATATTTACTGTCAGCGAATAACGGTTGAGCAAATGCCAAACCAGTTAATACCAGAAGAGAAAGCCAGAACTTTGCAGGTTTCAGTGAGGTCATGGAAAATCCGAGAGGTTAAAAGTCGAGCAAAAATGCTATGTTATAACAATTAGCATCCTTGCCAAAATTATCAATCATTCAATCCGGTAAACGTATGACCAATCGTCCCGCAATCCAAATCGAAAACTGCCAATTTCGTTATCAACCAGATTCAGACAAAGCTTTATTACATATTGCTCACTGGCAAATAGAAAAAGGTGAAACGGTATTTGTTTATGGACCTTCAGGTTCGGGAAAATCGACCTTATTAAATCTCTTGGCCGGAATTTTAATACCACAACAAGGCAATATTACGCTTGATGATGTGACACTCAATCAACTGAATCACCGCAAACGCGATGCATTTCGAGCACAACATATTGGCATGGTGTTTCAACGATTTAATCTCATTCCATATTTAACTGTAGCTGACAATATCAAATTAGCCAGCCACTTTTCTAAGCTGGATAAACAACATCTGCAACAACGTACTCTGGAATTGATGAAGGCTTTGCAATTGGAGGTGGCGTTACTGGAGCGACCAGCCTCCCAATTGAGTGTTGGTCAACAGCAACGGGTAGCGATTGTTCGT
>NZ_DFTU01000008.1:26984-27364 GCF_002379485.1 Methylophaga sp. UBA4204
AGCAACGGGTAGCGATTGTTCGTGCTTTGGTTAATCAACCTGAGTTATTAATCGTCGATGAGCCCACCTCAGCCTTAGATAGTGATGCACGCGATAGTTTTGTTGATTTGTTACTGGGCCAGGTCCAAGCAGCAAAGGTCACGCTAATCTTTGTTAGTCATGATCGCAGCTTGGCACAGCATTTTTCCAGACAGCTGGATATACAGTCGTTTGTGGTCGCAGGAGAGAAACATGCTGTTTAAACTGGCCTGGAAAAGTCTGCTGGCAAGACGTGTTAGCGTGTTACTGACTATATTGATGATGACGGTGAGTATTTTTGTTCTGCTCAGTGTTGAAACCATCCGTTATCAGGCCAAAGACAGTTTTACCAAAACCGTTTC
>NZ_DFTU01000008.1:27426-28981 GCF_002379485.1 Methylophaga sp. UBA4204
ACCAAAACCGTTTCGGGGGTGGATTTAATCGTTGGTGCACGAACCGGACAGGTCAATCTTTTACTATATTCAGTCTTTCATATCGGTGTACCAACCAATAATATTTCCTGGCAGAGTTATCAGGAAATTGCTTCCCAACCTGCTGTTGCCTGGACCATTCCAATTTCTTTAGGTGATTCACATAAAGGATATCGGGTCATTGGAACCAGCACCGACTTTTTCGAGTTTTTTCGCTTTGGTAATAAACAGCCACTCGAATTTCAACAAGGGAAAGCATTTGATGATCATTTTGATGCAGTAATTGGTTCAGAAGTCGCCAAGCAACTTGGATATCAAGTCGATGATGCTATCGTGCTTTCTCATGGAATTGCCAATACCAGTTTTAGCAATCATGATGATAATCCATTCAAAATCACGGGTATTCTGGCGCCAACAGGAACGCCGGTAGATCAATCTGTCTATGTCAGTTTGCAAGGTATTGAAGCCATTCATGCCAACTGGCAGGGAGGGGTGCAAATACCAGGTAGAGCTACGCCAAATGTTAAAGATCTGCAGCCGCAAGCCATAACGGCATTTATGCTGGGACTGAATTCGCGGATACAGACCTTTAATTTACAGCGGCAGATCAATGAATATCAGCAGGAACCCTTACAGGCTATTCTGCCTGGCGCCACATTGATGTCATTGTGGTCAATGTTGAGCAGTGTGGAACAGCTATTGTTATTAATTGCTTCACTGGTGCTGTTAGGTGCGCTGATTGGGATGGCCAATATGCTATTGGTTTCAATGCGTGAACGGCGCCATGAATTATCCGTTCTCCGAGCATTGGGTTATCGGCCAAGCTTCTTGTTTGCATTGCTACAGATTGAAGCGTTATTAATCAGTTTGGCTGCGGCATTCACCGCCTTTATCAGTTTACAACTAAGTATGTATGTATTGAAAGATTGGTTATTGCAGGAATATGGGATTTTGCTTACCCGATTATCCATCATTAATGAGTTTATGTTTATGTTGCCGATGGTGCTTATCGCCAGTTTTGTGGTCGCTTTAATTCCGGCTATCACCGCTTATCGACAGGGGCTACATCAGCAATTAAATCTGTAGCTTAAATACGTTGTAGCTTTGGAAGATGCTGTTTCAGATGTGATTTAATATCTTCCACACTAGCTGAAAAAACCAGTGCATAAATCTCGCGTTGCATGGTGTCGGTAATAAACGGGTAAATTTCATAGCCTTCAGCATAAAGTTCAGCGCGGGCGCGACATACTTTACGAATTCCCTCAGCAAATGATTGATTCTCTACAGCAGGTAAATTGGTTTCCCCCAATGTCCATTGCTGCTCTGTCCAATGCTGAAAACACCAGTCAGTTAACTGAATCACCGGATCGACTCTGTCCTGCTCAACTTTGTCAATTTGCTCACCGCAGCCAATCAGGCAGAACAGACCGAGTAGCAAAAAATGTTGACGCATATCTAACCCCTCCAGCGTTATTTCGCTATCAATATTGCCTGTTTTGTTTTCAAATACCAACTATTAGGGCTTGTTTATCTTTCA